>DATHYU010000093.1:0-2186 GCA_035458965.1 Acidimicrobiia bacterium
CGCCGCGGGCGGGATCGATCCGCGGTTCAAGACGTTCGAGGTCCGCGGCCTGCTCATCATGCTGGCCTTCGTCGGCATGGGCGTCATCGGGTTCGTCGACGACTACTCGAAGGTCGCCCGGGCCCGGAACCTCGGGCTCAACAAGCGGTGGAAGTTCCTCGGGCAGCTCACGATCGCGTCCCTGTTCGCCTGGGGCGCGCTCGCCTCCGACGGCATCAGCACGAAGCTCTCGTTCACGCGGCCCTTCGGAGTGGAGCTCGGCTGGGTCTACGTGATCGTCGTGCTCGTGATCCTGACGGGCACGGCGAACGGCATGAACCTCGCCGACGGCCTCGACGGGCTGGCTGCCGGATCGTCCGCGCTGGTGTTCGGCGCCTACGTGATCATCAGCTTCTGGAAGTTCCGCAACACCGACTTCTACGGCTCGATGTCGCTGGAACCGGCCATCCTCGCCGCCGCGATCACCGCGGCCGCCCTCGGGTTCCTCTGGTGGAACGCCGCGCCGGCACAAGTCTTCATGGGGGACACGGGCTCGAACGCGCTCGGGGGCGGTCTCGCCGCCATCGCGCTCACGACCGACACCCACCTCCTCCTGGCGATCGTCGGCGGTCTGTACGTCTGGGAGACGGTGTCGGTGATCATCCAGGTCATCGGGTTCCGGTGGAAGCGGATCCGGGTTTTCCGCATGGCGCCGATCCATCACCACTACGAGCTCAAGGGCTGGCCCGAGACGACGGTGATCATCCGCTTCTGGATCATCACCGCGATCGCCATCGCCCTCGGGCTCGGCGTCTTCTACAGCGACTTCCTCACCTCCGGGGGTGTCTGATGAGCGTGCTCGTCCTCGGAGCCGCCGTCAGCGGCGCGGCATCCGTCCGCCTGCTCGAGTCGACGGGAGCCGACGTCGTCGTCTACGACGCCGATCCGGAGCGGGCATCGGCCGTGGCCGCCGGACGGCATCGGGCCGCCGCGGGCGAATGGGATCCCTCGGTCCTCGACGGCGTCGACCTCGTGGTCGCGAGCCCGGGCATCCCGCCGCATGCGCCTCCGATCGCCGATGCGCTGGCGGCCGGCGTGACCGTCTGGTCCGAGATCGAGCTCGGTGCACGGCACCTCGACTGTCCCCTGGTGGCCGTCACCGGGACGAACGGCAAGACCACGGTGACCGAGCTCGCCGCCGAGATCCTCCGGCACTCGGGCATCGAGGCCGCGGCGGTGGGCAACATCGGCGACGCCCTGAGCGACGCCGTCGGCGGAGGGCACGACGTCCTCGTCGTCGAGACGGCGGCGCTCCAGCTCCACTTCATCGACGCGTTCCATGCCGGCGCCGCGGTGCTGCTCAACATCGCGCCCGATCACCTCGACTGGTTCGGCGGCAGCTTTGCGGCCTATCGGGCAGCCAAGATGCGGGTCTTCGAGAACCAGACGGCAGACGACGTCGTGGTCTTCGACGCCGACGACGACGAGGCTCCCTCGGCCGTGGCGGCCGCCCGGTCTCGGCCGGTGCCGGTGTCGGGCACCCGGCGGCCTCCGGGCGGCTCCGGCCCCGAGGGCGACCGGCTGTGGATCGCAGACGTCGCCGTCGACCTCGGGTCGATGGTCCGTTCCGATCCCGTGTTCCTCGTCGACGCCGCCGCGGCAGGGGTCGCCGCCCTGCACGTCGGCGCGACGCCGGACGGGGTCCGCTCCGCGCTCGCGGCCTTCCGGCCGTCGGCCCATCGCCGCGAGCTGGTCACCGAGGCCGGCGGGATCGCGTGGATCGACGACTCGAAGGCGACGAATCCCCACGCAGCGCTCGCCGCGATCGGCTCGTACCCGTCGGTGGTGCTCATCGCCGGCGGGCGGAACAAGGATCTCGACCTCTCCGCACTCGGCAAGCACCCCAACGTTCGGCACCTCATCGGGATCGGCGAGTCGGGTCCCGAGATCGTCGAGGCCGCGGGCTTCGGCGAGGTCGCCGGGGACATGGCCACCGCCGTGGCCGCGGCGGCCCGTGCCGCCCGGCCGGGGGACACCGTGCTGCTGTCTCCCGGCTGTGCCAGCTTCGACATGTTCAGGTCGTACGCGCACCGCGGCGAGGTGTTCGCCGCGCTCGTCCGGGAGGTCGGGTGATGGCCACCGACGTCGTGTCGATCGTGACGACGAAGCGAGGCGTGCGGGAGGCCGAGCGCGTCGCCGCCCGTCCC
>DATHYU010000094.1:0-6781 GCA_035458965.1 Acidimicrobiia bacterium
TTCCAGCCCTCGGAGGTCGGTGAGGACATCCGTCGCGGGATCCGCGAGCTCTGCGCCCGTTTCCCCGACGAGTACTGGGAGGAGAAGGACCGCACCCACGAGTTCCCGTGGGAGTTCTACGACGCGGTGGTCGAAGGCGGCTGGATGGGTGTGACGATCCCCACCGAGTACGGCGGCGGCGGCCTCGGGATCCTCGAGGCGTCGATCATCGAGCAGGAGATCTCGGCGTCGGGCGCCGGCATGAACGGATGCAGCTCGGTGCACATCGGGATCTTCGGATTCGACCCGATCCTCAAGCACGGCACCGAGGAGATGAAGCAGCGGTTCCTGCCGTCGTTCCTCGACGGCAGCCTCCACATCTCGTTCGCGGTCACGGAGCCCGACGCCGGCACCGACACGACGAGGATCTCGACGTTCGCCAGGAAGGTCGACGGCGGCTACCTCGTCTCCGGGAAGAAGGTGTGGATCACCAAGGCCCTGGAGAGCCAGCGAATGCTGCTGCTCTGCCGCACGACGCCCCGGGACCAGGTGCAGAAGCGCACCGACGGCATGACCGTGCTCTTCGCGCCGATCGACCGGGACCGCATCGACATCCGGCCGATCCCCAAGCTCGGCCGCCACGCCGTCGACACGAACGAGCTCTTCATCGACGACCTCTTCGTCCCCGACGAGGACCTCGTGGGCGAGGAGGGGCAGGGCTTCGGGGTGATCCTCACCGGGCTCAACGCCGAGCGGGTCATCGCCGCCAACGCGGCCATCGGCCTGGGCCGCGCGGCGCTGCGGCGGGCGACGGAGTACGCCAAGGAGCGGATCGTCTTCGATCGCCCGATCGGTCAGAACCAGGCCATTCAGCACCCCATCGCCGAGGCCCAGATGCGCCTCGACGCCGCCGAGCTCATGTGCCAGAAGGCGGCGTGGATGTTCGACAACGGCCTCCCGTGCGGCAAGGAGGCGAACATGGCGAAGTACCTCGCCGCCGAGGCGGGCTACTTCGCCGCAGACGTGGCCGTCCAGGTCCACGGCGGATACGGATATGCCCGGGAGTATCACGTGGAGCGCTACTTCCGCGAGGCCCGGCTCATGCGCATCGCCCCGATCAGCCAGGAGATGGTGCTCAACTACCTGGGCGAGCACGTCCTGGGACTGCCGAGGTCGTACTGACCGTGGCGCGTGTCCTCAAGCCCGCCCTCGATCGAGCGCTCCTCGAGCGCTTCTTCAACCCGCGGTCGGTCGCCATCATCGGCGCCTCCACGAACACGTCGCGGATGGCCGGGCGCGCCTGGGTGAATCTCGATCGCACGGGCTACGGCGGCCGCATGCATCTCGTGAACCCCAACCGCGACCACATCGGCGACCATCGCGCCCATCCCGACGTCGACGCGATCGACGACGACCTCGACGCGGCGATCGTGCTCGTGCCGTCCGCCCTCGTGCCGGAGGCCGTCGAGCAGTGCGCCCGGCGCGGGATCCCGGCGATCACCGTGTGCACGGCGGGGTTCTCCGAGATCGGAGAGGACGGGCTGCAGGAACGGTTCGTGGCCGCAGCCGAGGCGGGCGGGTCCCGGCTCATCGGGCCGAACTGCATCGGCGTACTCAACGTCGCCGACGGCTACGTGTCCGTCCCCACCTACAACATCACGTACACCTACACCCCGGGCGGCGTCACGATGCTGAGCCACTCCGGCGGCATGGCGGTGAACCTCTTCAACCGTGCCCAGGGGAGGGGCATCGGGATCCGGGCGCTCGTCACGCTCGGCAACGAGGCCGACATCGACATGGCCGAGATGGTCGAGGCCCTCGTCGACGACGAGAAGACGCGGGTCATCACCCTCTTCATGGAGCGGCTCCAGGACGGGGAGCGGTTCGTCCGCGCCGTCCGCCGGGCACGCGAGGCGGGCAAGCCCGTCGTCGCCCTCAAGGTCGGCCACTCCGAGGTGGGCCGGCGGTCCGTCGAGAGCCACACCGGGGCCCTGGCCGGCGAGCCCGAGGTGTACTCGGGGGTCCTTCGCCAGGCCGGCGTGCTCGAGGTCCACAACCTCGACGAGCTGCTCAACGCCTCGCACCTGCTGGCGACCCTCCCGCCTCCGGCGGGGCGTCGCGCCGGTGTGTTCACGGTGAGCGGGGGTGAGTCGTCCTACTTCGCCGATCGGGCGGCCCCGCAGGGCCTGGAGTTCCCGATGCCGACCGACCGCACCGTCGACCGTCTCCGGGAGCTCATCCGGTTCGCCGTCCCCGGCAATCCCTTCGATGCGACCGGCCAGATCATCGGAGACCCCGACTACGTGCGATCGGTGGTCGACGCGTTCTGCGGCGACGACCACTTCGACGTGCTGGCGCTGACGACCGCGACCTGGGGCACCCACGACGCAGATCAGCTCCTTCCGTCGATCATCGCCGCCGCCGAGGAGTCGCCGAAGCCGACGGTGATCTGCTCCTGGTCGGCGCGTCATCACACCGAGCGGGCCTGGGAGCTCCTGCGCGCGGCAAAGGTCCCCGTCTACGAGACGTCGGATCAGGGCGTCGACGCGCTCGCCTCCTACGTGCGGTGGCACCTCGACACGGGCCATGTGAGCCGCCCGGTGCGGCCCAGAGAGGCGCCCGTGCCCAGGCCGGCGGCCTCCGGCTCGCTCGACGAGCATCGGTCGAAGCGCATCCTCGCCGATGCCGGTATCCCCGTCGCCGACGAGGTCCTCGCCTCGGGGTCCGCCCAGGCGTCGGAGGCCGCGGCCCGGTTCGGCGGCGACGTCGTGGTGAAGCTCGTGGCCGCCGGGCTCGTGCACAAGACCGAGCTCGGCCTCGTGCGGGTGGGCGTTGCTCCCGACGAGATCGACGAGATCGTCGAGGAGTTCGATGCCGTGGCCCACGCCGAGGGCCTCGAGGTGGAGGGCTACCTCGTGAGCCGCCGTCATCGCGGCATGGAGGTGATCGTCGGAGGGACCGTCGACACCACCTTCGGCCCGGTCGTGATGGTGGGCGCCGGCGGCGTGTTGGCCGAGTTCGAGCGCGACGTGCGCTTCCTCGCCTGCCCGGTGACCCGGGACGAGGTGATCGAGGCGCTGCGCGGCCTCCGCTCGTGGCCCGTCCTCGAAGGGGTTCGGGGGATGCGCCACGACGTCGACGCGCTGGTGGACCTCGTGGTCGATCTCGCCGCCTTCGTGGACGGTGCCCGGGACTGGCTCGGCGCCGTCGACCTCAACCCGGTGATCGTCGCCGAGGCAGGAGCGGTCGCCGTCGACGCCACCGTCGTCGTGAACGGAGGGTCCCGATGAAGCCGTACCGATCCGTGCTGTTCATGCCCGGGCACAGGCCGGAATTGGTCGACAAGGGCATCGCCTCGGGTGCCGACGCGCTGGTCCTCGATCTCGAGGACGCCGTCCCCGATGCCGAGAAGGAGGCGGCCCGGACCATCGTGGCCGAGTCGATCGACCGGGTTCGCGCGTCCGGGAGCACCGTCGGCCTGTTCGTCCGTCCCAACGGGCTCGCGACGCGGATGACGGGGTCGGACCTCGCCGCCGTCGTGCGGCCGGGTCTCGACGGCGTCTTCCCGCCGAAGCTCGAGACCGCGGCCGACGTGCATCGGGTCGAGGCCCTCCTCGACCACGCCGAGTACGCCTCCGGCGCGAGCCGCCTCGAGATGATCGTGCCGACCGAGACGGCGAAGGCGATCCAGAACATCGACGAGATCGCCGCCGCCTCGACGCGAATCGGAGCGATCACCGGCCCGACCGCCCGCCACGCCGACATCGCCCGCGAGGTGGGTTTCGAGTGGACGCCCGAGGGCCTCGAGAGCCTGTATCTGCGGAGCCGGATCCTCGTCGCGATCCGCGCGAACGGGCTCCACGCGCTGACGGGGTTGTGGGAGGACATCCGGGACCTCGACGGGCTGCGGACCTTCGCAGAGGACGGCCGGCGGCTCGGGTACCGGGGCATGTTCGTCATCCACCCGAGCCACGTCCCGGTCGTCAACGAGGTCTTCACGCCGTCGGTGGCCGACGTCGCCTACTACCGGGGGATCGTGGCGGCGTTCGAGGCGGCCGAGGCCGAGGGACGGGCGGCCCTCGTCCACGAGGGGGAGCACATCGACATCGCCCATGTGGCCAAGGCGCGCCAGTGGCTGGCGATGGCCGAGGAATTCGGAGTCGAGTAGGAGGATCCATGCGAGGCCTGTACTTCGAGGAGTTCGAGCCCGGGACGGTCTACAAGCACGACCTGACGCGGACGGTCACCGAGATGGACAACGTCCTGTTCACGTCGCTGACCATGAACGTGCAGCCGCTCCACCTCGACGCCGAGTGGGCGAAGACCACCATCCACGGTCAGCGGGTGATGAACTCCCTGTTCACGCTGGCGCTGATCGGCGGCATGCACGTGCCGGACCTGACCTTCAAGACGACGCTCGGCAACCTCGGGTACGACAAGATCGAGTTCCCGGCGCCCGTGTTCCACGGCGACACGCTGCGGTGCGAGACGACGATCCTCGACAAGCGCGAGTCGAAGAGCCGGGACGACTCGGGGATCGTGTGGTTCGAGCACCGCGGCTACAACCAGCGCGACGAGCTGGTCTGTCGCGTGACCCGGGTCGGACTGATGGCGAAGGCACCCAAGGAGGAGACCGAATGAACCGCACACAGGCCGATCTCATCGCCCGCCGGACCATCGCCCGGTACCGGGCCGGTGTGGACGGCAAGGATCGCGAGACGCTGGCCGCCGTCTTCGCCGACGACGCCGTCCTCCATCGCGCCGGCGGCTCGGTCGAGGGCAAGGAGGCGATCCTCGGCTTCTACTCGGACTACTTCCCGACGGTGGGGCACGCGCGCCACTTCATCGGGACGACGCTGGCCGAGCCGGACGGGGACCGGATCGTCGCGAGCAGCGTGTTCTCCTTTCTCCACGTGCTCGACGACGGCGTCCGGTTCGGCTGGGGAGACTACGACCACGTCATCGTCCCCACCGGTGACGACGACGGGGTGATCGTGGAGAAGACGATCAGGGTTCATGCCACCCAGGTGGTGCCGATGGCGGTGGCGGCCAGGCTGCTTCCGGGCGCGGGAGGGAGAGGGTGATGGACCTCCAGGCGCTCGTCGACGGAGGGTCGCTGTACATCGACGGCCGGTGGGAGGCGGGCGAGGGGGAGCCCTTCGACGTCGTGAACCCGACCACCGAGGAGGTGCTGGCGACGGTGCCGTCCGCCGGCGCCGGGCAGGTGGACGCAGCCGTCGCGTCGGCCCGTCGCGCCTTCGACGGCGGTGTCTGGAGCGCGCACGGCCCGGCCGAGCGCGCCGCGCTCCTGCGGCGCATCGTGAAGGCCATCGAGGACAACTTCGACGACCTGGTCGACACGGTCGTCCGCGAGGTCGGCACGCCGATCATGCTCGCCCGTGCCCTCCAGGTGGCCGGCCCCGTCCTGAACCTCGGCTGGTATGCGTCGGCGGCGGAGAGGGGACCCCGTGGCGGGTACGAGGAGGGTCTGCCCCTCGACTACGTGCCGGTGGCGTCGGCCTCGCTGCTCAAGCGCGAGCCCATCGGGGTCGTGGCTGCGATCCCGGCGTTCAACTACCCGCTCAACCTCGCCTCGTGGAAGGCCGGGGGAGCGCTGGCCTCGGGGTGCTCGACGGTGCTGTACCCGTCCCCACGCGGGACCCTGTCGACGATCCACTTCCTGCGCGTCCTCGAGGAGGCCGACCTCCCGCCGGGCGCCTTGAACCTCGTCGTCGGCGGCGCCGACGTCGGGACCCGGCTGACCACCGCCCCCGGCGTCGACATGGTCAGCTTCACCGGCTCGGCGAAGGTCGGGTCGATGGTGATGGCGCAGGCGTCGGCGACGCTGAAGAAGGTCGTCCTGGAGCTCGGCGGGAAGTCGCCGAACATCCTGCTCCCGGGTGCCGACATCGACGTGTCGCTGGCGCCCTCGATCCTGCGTTTCGCCCGCAACGCGGGACAGGGCTGTGGGGCCACGACGCGCATCCTCGTGCACCGCTCCCAGTTCGACGAGTTCATGGCGAAGGCCACGCCGTTCGTCGAGTCGCTCGAGGTCGGCGATCCGATGTCGCCCGACACCGTGATCGGCCCGCTCATCGACGGCGGGCATCGCGAGTGGGTCGAACGAATGCTCGCCGACGCCGTTGCGGACGGGGCGACCATCGCCGCGGGCGGAGGCCGGCCCGACATCGAGAGGGGCTGGTTCCTGAACCCGGCGCTCGTCGTCGGCGCGCCGAACGAGGCGCCGGTCTGCCAGGAGGAGCTGTTCGCCCCGGTGGGCGCGGTGATTCCCTACGACACGGTCGACGAGGCGGTCGCCGTCGCCAACGCGTCGCGGTACAACCTGAACGCCAACGTGTACGGCGAGCCAGGGGAGGCGATGGCGGTCGCCAACCGCCTGCGGACCGGCACCGTCCAGGTGAATGGCGGCGGCGGGATGCGCCCCGATGCGCCCTGGGGCGGGTCCGGCTTCAGCGGGGTCGGCCGGGAGATGGGGGAGGACGGCTTCGCAGAGTTCTTCGTCGTGCGCCACATCCAGTGGCCGCTCGGGGCGCCAGCCGCCCCCCAGGGCACGGCGAGGTCCGGCGACGACTGAGGGCCTCGCGCGGTCCGCGCGACTCTGCGCGCGGAAAATGCTTGGCGGCGCGCGCATCGTTGAGTACGGTTCACATCGAAATCACATACGTGTGAGTCACGGAGGGACCACCGATGACGCAGCGAGCGATCGACTGGGGAGCGCCCCGGCCCGCAGAGTGGCCCGGACCGCGAGAGCGGATCACGGCGAGGGTCGCCGTCGACATCG
>DATHYU010000095.1:0-3039 GCA_035458965.1 Acidimicrobiia bacterium
AGGCGGTAGCCGTCGAGGAAGCGGACTGCGGTCGCGCCGACGACTTCGAGCTCCCCGGCGTCGATCTTCCCTGCTCGACCCGAGGCGGCGACCAGGAAGGCGAGCCCGGATCCCACGATCCGGTCCTCGGTGTCGGGGGCAAACGGCTCGAGCCCGCCGCGTCCTCCGGCCACGACCAGGTCGCCTCCGGCCCCTTCGATCTCCAGTCGGATCCTCGATCCGTCGCTCAGGCCCGCCTGTTTCACGGCGCCCCAGCCCGAAAGCCGCACCGCCCGCGCCACGGTGAGGCGAGAAGCCGTCGGTTCGTCGGCGGGATCGATGCGGATGCCGAGCGCTTGTCGCAGATCGAGGAGATGCACATAGGCGTCGGCGAGGCGCATCTCGACCGCGTGGCGCGCCGGCACCATGCCGATCGGGGAAGGAGCCGGCTCATCCCAGTCCTCCTCGTCGCGATCCTCGGCCGCCTGCAGTGAGAGCCCCGACGCCACCCGGATCTCGTCGACGACGGCGGGATGCGGCATCGCCCGCCGGGCGGCGACCCCCTCCTCGGTGAGGCCGTGGAATCCTTGGTGGGCTTCGGGGTCGAAACCGGTGGGCGTGGGAGGTTGCTCGAGACCGTGGACAAGGCTCTCGATGTGAGCGAGGTGGGCGGCGACATCGTGAACATCCCACCCGTCGCACGGAGTCGGAGCTCCCCAGTCGGGGTCGTCATCGAGGATCGCGACGATGCCCGACCACACCTCGCGTAGCCCGACGACCAGATCCATGGGCTGCCAGGCTATCGAACCTTCCCGGCCCCGTCGCACCCGCTCGCTACCATCGCAGCCCATGGCCCGACTGCACGTGGAGGGATGGGCTCCCGAGTACGGGGCCTCCATCGAGCCGTTCGAAGACCTCGCTCCCACCGAGGGCTCGGTCGATCTCGACGTCGAAGACCGCCCCTGGGAACCGGTGGCCGCCGGCGCGGCAGACGTTGCCCGGGTGTGTTTCGTCGACGGAGTCCGGCGGGTGGACGCCCGCCTCGTGCTCGACGGAGAGGGAGCGCCGGTGCCGGGGATCGCCGGCTCCTTCGGAGTCGGCTGCGTGACCTGGGATCGGGAGGCTCGGCGCTCCGAGATCACGGAGACCGACATACGCCGGTTGGCGATCCTCGCCGGTGGCCGTTCGGTGAGGATGCCGGATACAGGGTCCGGCGTGACCTACGAGGTTCAGTCGATCGCCGACGCCGACCCGGCCTCATTGGTGCGTCGGTTCCACGGGGCGATGCGCAGGGCGGAGGCCGACCTGACCGAGCGGCTCGCCGGCGAAGGCAAGTTCGTGATCGCCGACGGACCGCTGTACGAGACGACGCCGGCCCAGAAGATCGGCTACATCAAGAGCCACCGGGTGTCGTACCTGAATCCGGAAGCCGGGTCGATCATCGGCGCACTGGAGCCGGGGCAGCGGACGCCGCTCTTCACCATCAAAGGCTACGAGCGCTACTCGTGGTACCTCCGCCTGGCGAGGGCCCCCGGCGGTCACTCGTGGAGCGGCATCGCCCGATGCGAGGCCTCGGCCTCCATGGCGGTCGGCGAGGCGGCCCTTCTGGCCGATCGGGCCGCGGCGCTGCTGCCCGTGGTGGCTTCCCAAGCCCATCGCGACCCGCGAGCCCCACAGAATCTGGTGCCCATCGCCGGCCTGGAGCGCCACCTCCGTCACCTCCTGGGCGACCCCGGACTCGTCCTCCGCCGCCTGCGGGCGGCCTTTGTCGGAGGGGTGGCGGCGTGACCGACGGCGTGGGGAGGGTGATCGGCCACCAGCACACCTCGACTCGTGAGTTCCGCGTGATCCTCGACGAAACGTCGTATCTCCAGCTCGACGATCTGGTGGTGGTCACGACCGCGGTTCCCGGCGCCGGTGAGGTCCGCACCTACGGGATCGTCACCGAGGCCGAGTCGCTGCTCGAGGGAGCGTCCTACGAGTCGGACACCCTGCGGATCGCCGCCGAGGGGAGCATGCCGGGTGCCCTGGTTCGTTCGGCTCGCGTGGCGATCACTCGGGTTGATCCCGAGTTGTGGGTCGCCCCGGACCCGGGAGGCGTGGTGGAGCGAGCCTCAGGCGAAGAGCGCCGCAAAGCCCTCTACGCCGACGAGATGGATCGGCCGCTCCCGGTCGGGCTGGGTCGAGATGGGGAGCCGGTGCCGGTGGACCTGGATTTCTTCGACGGCCGCAAGGGTGGCCACATGTCGATCTCCGGAATCAGCGGGGTGGCGACCAAGACGTCCTTCGCTCTCTTCTTTCTTCGCATGCTGACGGCCCGTCGCGACATCGTCGGCGATGCCGCCGAGAACCTCCGGGTCATCGTCTTCAACGTGAAGGGCGAGGATCTCCTCTGGCTCGACAAGCCGAATCGCTTCTTCACGGAAAGGGCCGCCGCCGAGTGGTCTCGTCTCGGTGTGGAACCGGGGCCGTTCCCTTCGGTGTCGATATGGGCGCCGCCTCGAGCCAAGAGCGGCGACGTCGTCGTTCCCGATATCGGGGGCCGACAGGACGTCTCCGTGTTTGCCTGGACACCTCGAGAGTTTGTCGACGAGGCCCTGCTCCGCTTCCTCTTCACCGACACCGGTGACACTCGCAGCCAGGTGGCCTTCATCGCCGAGAGGGTCGAGGCCCAGCTGCGCCGGTGGGCCGTCGACGTTGCCGGAGAGCCGGGAGCGATCGTGCTCAGAGACCCGCGCGAAGGCCACCGCAGGGGGGAGGCGGTCCAGCCGACCGGTGGGGAGCGGGTGATCCGCTCGCTGCACGACCTGGTGGCCTCGATCGAGGAGTTCGTCGATCCGATCGACGACGAGCCGTTGGGATCGTGGACGGGCCGGGTGCTGCCGGGGACCGCGTCGGCTTTCATGCGCCGTCTCCACGCCGCCGAGCACCGATTGGGGCAGTTGATCCAGGTGGGAGACAGCAGGCGTATCGATCGCTCCAAGGCTCAGGTGACCGTGGTGGGCATTCAGTCGCTCCACGACCTCGGCCAGCGGTTCGTCGTCGGCGCCCTTCTCAAGG
>DATHYU010000096.1:0-2549 GCA_035458965.1 Acidimicrobiia bacterium
AGTCGGCGGGTGTCGAAGACCGTCGGCGCGCCGTGGCGGCGCGCCTCGCCGACGAGGAAGCCGAGAGCGAGTCGCTGCGCGGAGAGATTCGCCGGGCCGACGGCGAGCTGGCTCCGGTCCAGGGGGTGTACGCCGAGGTCGCCGAGCGCCGGGGATCCCTCCAGAGCCGGCTGGAGGAGACGGAGGAGCGCCTGGCGGAGGCCCGGACCGTCTCCGCCGCCGCCGCCGCCCGGCTGGAGGCGCTCGATGCGGCGTTGAAGGGCATGGGCGACCCCGAGGCGCGGCGGCTCGCCGAGGGTGCCGGCGGCGTCACCGGGGCCGTCGTGTCACGGCTCGACGCCCCCTCCGTGCTCGCCGCCGCCGTGGACGCGGCGCTCGGGCCATGGAGCACGGCGCTCGCCGCCGAGGGCCCGGAGGCGGTGCGCAACGCCGTTGCGGCGGTGAAGGGGGCCGGCCGCGGCGGGGTGGGGGTCGTCGCCTCCGTCCCCGACGTGCTGGCTCCGGCGCGCAAGGTCGCCGCCGATGCCGGGGTGGACGCCCTGGTCGATCTCCTCGGTCCCGACGCCGATCTCCCGCTGGCCAGGGCGCTGATCGGCGACGTGGTGGTGGTCGAGGGATGGACGACGGCCTGGGAGGTCGTGCGGCGGCACCCGCATCTGCGGGCCGTCACGCCGGACGGCGATCTCGTCACCTCGGCCGGGGTGGTCGCCGCGGCGCCCGACGGTGCCGGCCCCGCCGCCTTGGAGGCGGCCGCGGTCGGCGTCGAGCGCGCCGAGACCGCGCTCGCCCGGGCGCGCAGCCTCCATCAGACGGCACGGCGGGATTTCGATGCCGTGCGCGAGGAGGAGCGCGCGGCGCTCGAGGCGGTCGAGGCGGTCGAGGTGCGCATCGCCGGCGCCACCGAGGCGCTCCGGCTCGTCGAGCGGTCCCGGGTCGAGGGTGAGGCCGAGCTGGCCCGCCTCGATGCCCGGCACCGGTCGTTGCAGGAGGCGGGAGAGACCCGGACCGAGCGTCTGGCGTCCCTGCGTCATCGGCTCTCCCAGCTCGAGGGCGAGGAGGCGGCCCGCCAGGCCGCCTGGGAGGCGCTCGCCGCCCGCAGGCGTTCGGTGGCCGAGCGTCGCGACTCCGCCCGCGCCGCCCAGCAGGCCTCGTCGGAGGCGCTCGCCGCCGCCCGGGAGCGGCGGTCGATGATGGAGCGACGCCTCGAGCAGGTGACCCGGTCGCTCGCCGATCTCGAGACGAACCATGCCGACCCGGCGGCCGTGGAGCGTCTCGAGCACGTCGAACGCCATGCCCGCGAGGCTCTTGCGGCCGTGCGCGACCACATCGACGAGCTGCGGGCCCGTCAGCGGGTGCTGCGGGAGGAGGTGGGCGCCGCCGGCCACGACCTCGACGAGGCGGAAGCCGAGCGAGGCGACCTGGAGAGACGGATCTCCGACACGCGGGAGGCCCTCAGCGCCGTCGCCGTCGAGCGCGCCGAGCTGTCCGTCCGCGAGGAGTCGGCCGCCGAGGCCCTGCGGCGCGACGTCGACGCCTCCGAGGACCAGGCGTTGGCCGCCGCCCGACCGGAGATCCCCGACGACGTCGAGCCCCGGATCCACCTCGAGGCCCTCGATGCCCAGCTGCGCCGGTTGGGCCCTGTGAACCCCCTCGCCGCCGCCGAGTACCGCGAGCTCGAGGAGCGGGCCACGTTCCTGGGGGGCCAGCTGGAGGACCTGGCGACGTCGCGCGCCGAGCTCCGGAAGGTCATCGAGGCGCTCGACGCGGAGATCGGTCGCCTCTTCCGGGAGGCCTTCGATGACATAGCCGGGTACTTCGAGGAGAACTTCGCACTGCTGTTCCCGGGGGGAACCGGTTCGCTCTCGCTGACCGACGGTCCCGACGTCCTGACCAGCGGCGTCGACATCCACGCCCAGCCGCTCGGCAAGAAGGTCGGGAAGCTGAGCCTTCTCTCCGGTGGTGAGCGATCCCTGGCGGCCCTGGCGTTCTTGTTCGCCGTGTTCCGCGCCCGGCCCAGCCCCTTCTACGTCCTCGACGAGGTCGAGGCCGCCCTCGACGATGCGAATCTCCGGCGGTTCCTGCGGCTGGTCGACACGCTGCGCGACTCGGCCCAGCTCGTCGTGATCACCCACCAGCAGCAGACGATGGAGGGTGCCGATGTGCTCTACGGCGTGACGATGGAGCCCGGGGAGTCCTCTAGGGTGCTCGCGAAACGCCTCACTCGCGTCTGACCGGAGGTTCCCACCCGTGGGCATCGCCATCGCGATCGTCATCGCCGTCGTCGTCATCGCCGTCGTGGTCGTCGTGGTCGCACGCCGGCGCGCCGGCACGTCCGACGTCGTCCGGGATGGCGCTCGGCAGGCGGCTCCCCCGACTGCGCCGCCCGTCGCCGGCGGCCTGGGCCGGGGCCTCGCCAAGACGCGCCGCTCCCTCGGCGATCGGCTGGGCGCCGTCTTCGGACGGGGCCTCGACGACGAGGCGTGGGAGGAGATCGAGGAGGCCCTCATCGCCGCCGACGTCGGCGTGTCGGCCGCGGCCACCGTCGTCGA
>DATHYU010000097.1:0-2512 GCA_035458965.1 Acidimicrobiia bacterium
CCCACAGGACGATGGTGCGGCTCGGGGCGTCGTAGAGCGCGTCGCGGCCGCCGCCGGTCACGATGATCCGCACCTGGCAGTCGCCGCCGGCGGCCGCCGCCCGTCGTGACCACGCTTCGACGTCGTCGCGGGCCGGCAGCGCGAGCGCGAGCGCCGCGGCACTCCGCTCGAGGCGGTCGAGGTGCGGGCCGAGATGGAACGGGACGCCGCCATAGGAGCGGACGACCTCGAACACGCCGAACCCGCGCATCACCGCCCAGTCGAAGACGGAGACGGCGGCGTGATCCTCGGCGACCTCCACCCCGTCGACCAGCACTCGCATCGTCCCGATCCTAGGAGCGGCCGCCACCGGCACGGCCCCGACCCCGCCCGAATACACTGGCGACGTTCCCGACCCGAGGCCCATGACGGACGTACGCGGACTCCGCTCGATCACCGCCGGCATCGCCGACGACGTCGTCGCGCTCCGTCGGGAGATCCATCGCCACCCCGAGCTCGGATGGCACGAGTTCCGGACGACCTCGATGATCGCGGACTTCCTCGCCGCCGGCGGGCTCGCTCCGCGGGTCCGGCACGGCGAGACGGGCCTCACGGTGGACATCGGGGACGGGGACGGACCCCTGGTGGCCTTCCGGGCCGATCTCGACGCGCTGCCGATCACCGAGGCGACCGATTTCGAGTTCGCGTCGGAGAACGCCGGAGTGATGCACGCCTGCGGCCACGACGTGCACGCGGCGATCGCCGCCGGAGTCGCCAGGGTCCTGTCGATGCATGGGTCCGTCCGCGGGACCGTCCGGTTCATCTTCCAGCCCGCCGAGGAGATCATCCCCGGTGGGGCGGCCGAGATGGTCAGCGAGGGCGTCCTGGACGGCGCCTCGAGCATCCTCGCCTTCCACGTCGATCCGACGCTGCCGCCCGGGACCGTCGGCCTGCGGGCCGACGCCATCACGGGCGCATCCGATCGCATGAGCATCGAGCTCAGTGGTCCCGGCGGGCACACGTCGCGTCCCCACCAGACCGTGGACCTCATCCATGCGGCGGCGAAGCTGGTCATCGACCTGCCGTCGGCCCTCCAGCGGCGCACCGATCCGCGGGCGCCGATCGCTGTCGTCTTCGGCCGGATCGAAGGCGGGCGCGCCGAGAACGTCATCCCGACGTCGGTGAACGTGGGCGGGACCATCAGACTGTTCGATCTCGACATGTGGCGGCGCCTGCCGAACATGGTGCCGGGGATCGTCGACGGCATCGTGTCGCCGCTCGGCGCGACGGCGAAGGTCGGGTACGAGCCGGGCTCGCCGCCGGTCGTCAACGATGGCGGAATCATCGGCGTCGTGCGCGCCGCCGCCTCCGCGGCCATCGGGATCGACTGCGTGCGCCCGACCGAGCAGAGCCTCGGCTCGGAGGACTTCTCCTGGTTCCTCGAGAAGGTGCCGGGCGCCCTGGTCCGGCTCGGTGCCGGGCTTCCCGACCGCCACGTCGACCTCCACTCCGCCGACTTCGCGATCGACGAGCGATGCATCCCCACGGGGATGGTCGTCGGGGCGCTCTCGCTCCTCGGGCTCCTCGCCGAGGCCTGACCGAGCCGGGCCCACCTGCCCGGCGCACGTGGTCAGGGAACGAGCTCGAGCCCCTCGCCTTCGAGAGCCGCTGCCAGAGGCGCCGCTTCGCCCGGACGCACCGAGATCGTCAGCAGGCCGCCGCCGCCGTGCGGACCGTGACGGAGCTGCAGGTCGCGCACATCGACGCCCGTGCCGGCGAGCGCCCGCCCCACCCTGGCGAGCTCCCCCGGCCGGTCGACCAGCGCGACACGAACCGCCACGACGGGCGGAGCGAGGCCCGCCCGGACCTCGGCCGCGTGCTCGAGCCGTGCCCGCGCCCGATCGGAGACCGAGTCTTCGGGCCAGGCACCGAGCCGCCCGGCGAGTTCGGCGACGGCGGTGCCGATCGCGTCACGGTTCGCGGCGAGGACCGGGCTCCACATCGCGGGATCCGACGATGCCACGCGCGTGAGATCGCGAAAGCTCCCTGCCGCGAGGTCGAGTGCGCCCGTGTGGTCCTCGGCGAGCTCCAGCAGCGAGGCCGCCAGCACCTGCGGGAGGTGGCTGACGACCGCCACGGCGAGGTCGTGATCCGCCGCCGTCATCCGCACCGGCCTCGCCTGGAGGTCGCGCACCAGCGTGTCGACGCGCCCGAGGTCGTCGTCGGAGACGCCATCGGTCGTCAAGACCCAGGCAGCGCCCCGAAACAGCGCCGCGCTCGAGGCGCCGGCACCGCCCCGCTCCCGACCCGCCATCGGATGGCCCCCGACGAAGTGGGGCAGATGGGACCCGGCCTCGACGACGGGTTGCTTGACGCCCGCGACATCGGTGACCAGGGCGTCCGTGTCGAGATCGCGCAGCGTCGCGACGACGGCGTCGAGCGGGCCGGCGAGGACGACGACCTCCGCCCCGTCGAGCGCGGCCTCGGCGGAGGGCGCGGGCTCGAGGGCGCCACGGGCCGCGGCTGCCGAGAG
>DATHYU010000098.1:0-5641 GCA_035458965.1 Acidimicrobiia bacterium
CGACAGTGAGGGGTTGCGTGACGCGATCGATCCGGTGTTGGATTCGATGATCGCCGATGGGACCCTGGCCTCGGCTCAGGTCCGTTGGTTCGGTCGGTGCATCGAGGTGCCCGACGACATCAACTCCGCACCGCCCTACACGACGCTGCCGGCCGGTGACTGCCCGTCGACCGACGGCGGAGACGGCGGCACCGCCGCCGGGAACCCGCTCGCCGAGTACGGCGAGAATCCGACGGCCGCCGACGCAGCGCTCGTCGAGAAGGCCCTCGGGCCGGTGTCGCCGTCGGACGACGCCAGCTGGAACATCGTGCTCGCCTCGATCGCCAGGGCCAACCAGGACCTGGATCAGGCGACGATCGACAAGGCCATGGAGTGCTGGCTGAACCAGGAGTGCGACACCGGCAGCGGTGGCGAACTCGTCATGGGCTACGCCGACGGCGGCGGTGACACCGTCAACGTCTGGCGTGGTGTGAGCCACATGGAGGCCATCCTCCAGGCGCTCACGTACCCGGAGATCGGCACGATCGTGTCGACGGCGGCCAACTTCGACTTCGACCCGAATGTCCACGCGAACGACGTGCGGTTCCTCATCCAGCGCGGCGTCGACTTCATCGTCGGATACCCCGACGTCGGAGTCGCGCTCGCTCCGGCGGTCCTCGAGGCCGAGGCCGCGGGGATTCCGTACTTCTCGTTCTCGGCCGGCTACGTGGGCCTGCCCGGCCAGGAGGGCGCACTGACGCCCGGTACCGACTACGGCGGCGTCGTCGGCGAGGACCTCTGCGCGCTCGGTGAGAGCTTCGCCGAGGTCATCAACACCGGTGTCGGCACCGGCGAGGTGGCGATGCTCGGAGGCACTCCTGGCAACGCACTCACGCTCGGATGGCAGCAGTGCGCCGCGGCCGCATTCTCCGGAGGGGTCGACCTCGTCAACCCGCCGGCGGACGCGAACTCGACGACGGGCGACACCTACTGGGTGAACAGCTTCGCTCTCGACGCCGCTCGCGCCCTGTTGACGACCAACCCCGAAATCAGGGGCTGGGCGTACGAGTACTCGGATGGCCTGTTCACGGCCCTCCAGGCCTATGAGGAGCTCGACATCCCGGTCGAGAACCTCACGGTCGCGTTGCGGACCGACGAGCAGACGCTGTTCTGCAACTGGGCCGAGAGGAACGAGCCGACGTACGACATCTGGTACTCGGCCGGTGGCAACTTCCAGTCCCGGACCGCCGTGACCGCGGCGATGATGAAGCTGAAGGGCGCCGATGTGCCCGGTCAGATCGTCGTGCCGCACGTCATGCGGCAGGTCACCGCAGCGGACTGCAACCCGGATCGGGTCAACGAGGTCGTGTCCGGCACGTCCCTCGCGCCTGACGCCGTGCTGCAGCTGATGTTCGGCGGCTGATCGAGGAGCGACGACCGGGGAGAGTCGATGAGTACCGAGCTCGTTCTCGAGATGAAGGGTGTGTCCCGCCAGTTCGGGGCCGTGCGCGCACTGAGCAATGTCAGCTTCGAGTGCCGCGCCGGTGAGATCCACGCCCTCGTCGGAGAGAACGGCTCGGGAAAGTCGACTCTCCTCGGCATCGCATCGGGCTTCGTCGACCCCGACCGGGGAACGATCACGATCGGCGGCAGGGAGCTCAAGCGGGACTCGCCGGCGCTCGCCAGGAAGCTGGGGATCGCCATGGCGTATCAGGACGGGTCGGCCGTCCACGCCGAGCCCGTGAAGAACAACCTGTACTACGCCGCCTCCCCCGACAAGAGGCCGCCGTATTGGCGGCGCAAGAAGTGGGCTCGAAAGGTCCTGGCCGAATTCGACCTGGACCTCGAGCTCTTCCCCGATGCCCCTGCGGGGTTCCTCACGATGGCCGAGCGGCAGCTCTTCGAAGTCGCCAAAGCCCTCGTGAACGAACCCAAGGTGCTCCTCCTCGACGAGCCGACGACGGCGCTCGGGCCCGATGAGGTGGAAGCGCTTCACCGGACGGCCGTCGCCTGCCGGGATCGCGGGGTCGGGGTCGTGTACGTCAGCCACCGCCTGCCCGAGGTCCTGGAGGTGGCCGACCGGGTGACGGTGCTGCGCGACGGGCAGTACCAGGGCACGTTCGACGCAAAGACCACGACGGAGCCGGAGTTGGTGGAGCACATCGTCGGCCGGCCGTTCGAGACCGCCTTCCCGCACCCCGATCCCGTTCCCGAGGAGGCGCAGGAGGTCCTCGTGATCGACGCGCTCCAGGGCCAATCGTTCGGTCCCGTGACGTTCACGTTGCACAGCGGCGAGGTCGTCGGCGTGGCCGGCGCGGAGGGCAACGGCCAGCCCCAGCTCTTCGACACGCTTGCCGGCCGCACGCCTCCGCGCGCCGGCAAGGTCGTGTGCGACGACGAGGAGTTGTCCCTCATCTCCACCCACGAGGCGGTGGGCGCAGGGATCATGCTCCTTCCCGGCAACCGGAAGCAGGAGGCCCTCATGGGCGTCCTCGGCGTGCGCGTCAACTCGACGGTGCAGTCGCTGCGGAGGTTCTCACGCCTCGGTCTGCTGAGGAGGCGCTCGGAGCGAACGGCCGTCGGCGACGTGGTCGAGGAGCTCGAGATTCGCACGCCGTCGCTCGACCAGCCCGTGGAGTTCCTCTCCGGCGGGAACCAGCAGAAGGTGTCGGTGGCGCGCTCCTTCCTCAGGAGGCCGTCCGTCATCCTCGCCTACGAGCCGACCCAGGGCGTCGATGTCGGGTCCCGGTTCGACATCTATCAGGCGCTGCGGGCGCGTGCCGCCGACGGTGCCGCCATCCTCGTGAAGTCGAGCGATCCGATCGAGCTCTCGGGCCTCTGCGACCGGGTCCTCGTGATGTCACGCGGGACGATCGTCGAGGAGATCCCCGGCGACGAGCTCGACGAGGTCCGCATCGTCGAGGCGATCGTCCGCGGTCCGGGCATGTCGAAGGCCGCCCGTTCACCCCTCGGCGTCGCCATGCCGAAGGCCCCCGCGCCGGAAAGCCCGTGATGCTCGAAGAGATCACCACCACACGGGTGGATCGGGCCCGCAGGCTCGTCCGGAAGGTCCTGCGCAACGCCCGCGACAAGAACAAGTGGCGCAAGGTCGTCAAGTTCCGGCTGTGGATGCCCGTGGCGCTGCAGATGCTCCTGATCCTCGGGGTGCTCTGGTACACGGAGACGAAGTTCGACGGGACCTTCGTCAACAGCACGACGGTCTTCAACATCCTGCTGCTCGCGACGCCGCTCGCGATCGCAGCCGTCGCGCAAACGCACGCGATCCTCGTCGGCTACCTCGACCTGTCGGTCGGCGCCATGATCAGCCTCGGCGTCGTTCTCGGTTCGTTCCTCATCGGTGCCGACGCCTCCGGCGGCCGGATGCTCTTCGGCATCCTCGCCATCCTCGCCTGCGGCGTCGGATTGGGTCTCGTCAACGCCGGCCTGGTCAAGGGCGTCAAGATCCCCTCGCTCATCGCGACCCTTGCGACGCTGAGCATCCTCGACGGCATCGCGCTCTCCCTCCGGCCGGCGGCACAGGGCATCATCTCCGCGGACCTCGCGACGTTCCTGAAGAAGAGCATCGGCCCCGTCCCGGTCTTCTTCCTGATCGTCCTCGCGGGCGCCGGGGCCCTCGACGTCTGGCTCCACGGGTCGGGATCCGGCCTGAAGGTGCGCGCAACGGGGTACGACGAGCGGTCGGCGAAGCGCGGCGGCATCAACACGACCTGGATCCTCGTCCGGGCGCTCGTCATCTCGGGCCTGCTCGCCGCCGTCGCAGCCTTCTTCGTGATGGCGGTCTCCCCGATCGGCAACGCCACGATCGGCTCGCCCTATGCGCTGCGAAGCATCACGGCTGCGGTGCTCGGCGGTGCCTCGCTGGCCGGCGGCCGTGCCACCTTCTTCGGGAGCGCCGTGGCGGCCACCCTGCTCGCCCTCGTCTTGACGGCGCTCCCGTTCCTCGGCCTCTCACCGGGAGACGGCTCGATGATCATCGGCGTGCTCCTGGTGCTCGGGATCCTCCTCTTCCAGGTCGGTGACCTGAAGGAGCTCGTCAAGCGCAACTACCGCCGGGTGCGCCGGCTGGTCCTCGGGAGCCGTGTTGCCAAGGCCGCCGACGTCCCCGACTTCTACCCCGACGGCATCGACTTCTCCGTCGTGCCGCGCGGGCGCACGCTGATCACGGGCGGGATCGTGCTGAGCGTCGACGACCAGGTCGGCGAGATCCACGGCGGCGACGTCCTCGTCGAGGGCGATCGGATCGTCGAGGTCGGGCGCGACATCACCGCGTCGGACGCAGAGGTCATCGACGCATCCGGGATGATCGTGATGCCCGGGTTCGTCGACTCGCACCGACACATCTGGGAGGGCGTGCTGCGCAACATCGGCACCGATATCCCCCTCGAGGGACGGACGAGCTACATCACCCACGTCCTCCACAAGCTCGCCCCGGCATTCCGCCCCGAGGACGCCTACATCGGCAATCTCCTGTCGGCGGTCGGAGCGATCGATGCGGGTATCACCACGCTGCTCGACTGGTCGCACATCCAGGGGAGCCCGGCCCACACCGACGCCGTCGTCCAGGCGCTCGACGACTCGGGCATGCGGGCCGTGTTCGCCTACGGGTTCCCGTGGTGGGGGAAGTGGGAGGAACGCCAGCCGAGTTGGTTCGTGCGAGCGGCCAACGAGCACTTCACGACGAAGGACCAGAGGCTGACGCTCGCGCTGGCGGCGCCCGGGCCCGAGTTCACCGACTTCGAGGTGACCCGCGATCACTGGAAGCTCGCCCGGGAAACCGACGCGCTCATCTCCACGCACGTCGGCGTGGGCAGCTACGGCCTCGACTCGAAGCTGCAGGAGTACGGCGCAGCGGGGCTGCTCGGGCCCGACACGACCTACATCCACTGCACGACGCTCAACGACGAAGAGATCCAGATGATCGTCGACACGGGCGGCACGGTCTCGCTGGCGTGCCCCGTGGAGATGATGATGGGTCACGGGATGCCGCCCATCCAGAAGTTCCTCGACCGCGGGCGCGCTCCGAGCCTCAGCATCGACGTCGAGACGAACGTTCCGTCCGACATGTTCAACCAGATGCGGTCGGTCCTTGGCCTCCAGCGCACCATGGCCGCGGCGGAGGGGAAGGAACCCGTCTCCCCTCGCGACGTGATCCGGTGGGCGACCATGGAGGGTGCCCGTGCGAACGGCCTCGACCACAAGACCGGCAGCCTGACTCCGGGCAAGCGCGCCGACATCGTCCTGTTGCGCACCGACCTCCTCAACGTGACGCCGTTGAACGACCCGGCGACCGCAGTCGTGGCGGCGATGGACACTCGCAACGTCGACACCGTGCTCGTCGACGGCCATGTCCTGAAGCGGGATGGGAAACTCCTGCATGTCGATTGGGCCGGTGTCGCCCGGATGGCCGCCGAGTCCCGCGATTTCGTCGTGAACAAGGCAGGCTTCCGGCCGCCCAAGATCTGAACCGGTTCGTCCGGCCCTGCGGCCGTCGATCCGATGGAGGAGGAGAACACATGTCGATCACCGTCAGCATGCCGCAGTTGGGCGAGACGGTCACGGAGGGCACGATCCTTCTGTGGGCCAAGTCGGTGGGTGATTCGATCGCCGAGGATGAGGTGTTGTTGGAGATCTCGACGGACAA
>DATHYU010000099.1:0-3441 GCA_035458965.1 Acidimicrobiia bacterium
CGGCGCCCACCCGGCGCTGCGTCTCAGGGTCCACCGTGCTGGTCTCGACCGCGACGGTCCCCGGCCCGAGGCCCTCGACGATTCCGCCGGTGCCGAGGTACACGGCTTCGACGGCGGCATCGTCGGCGAGGCTCGAGATGACCACGTCGGCTCGAGAAGCCGCCTCTGCGGCGGAGTCGACGACCGTCACCCCGGCCCGCCCGGCGACCTGGTCGGCCTTCGCCCGATCCCGGTTCCACACGACGACGGCGGCGCCGGTACCGGCGATCCGCGTCGCCATCGCAGCCCCCATTCGGCCCATGCCGATCACTGCGATTGTTGCCGATCCGACAGCCATGTCCAGCGACACTAGACACTTCGATCCGCCTGTGTCCACCGAAACCGGGGGGAATCGGGTGGCACCGGTTTCTCCAGGACACACCAAGGCTTGACCTCGAATCCGAGCCGGCTTCCAGCCCTGATGCCGACATGCACGACAGGCCGGGATGTTCAGTCCTGTTGTACACCCTGCCTCGACATGGTGTAGTCTCGCTGAAGCCCAGGAAGGGGAGCGGAGGCATGGCCGAGGGAGCGGTACTCGTCGTCGGAGGAACCGGCGGCATCGGGCGAGAGGTGGCTCGCCACTATCGCGACACGGGGTTCCCGGTGATCATCACGGGGAGCGACGATGGCCGAGCGAAATCGATCGCCGCGGAGATCGGCGACGGCGTGGAGGGCATCGGGTTCGACCTGGCGCAGCCCGAAACCATCGCCGGCGCGCTCGCCGGCGTCGGGAGCGTGTCCCGGCTGGTGCTGTCGGCCATCGCCCGCGACAACAACCCGATCCGCACCTACGACATCGCCGGTGCGATCAACCTCACGACCATGAAGCTGGTCGGGTACACCGAGACCGTCCACACGCTCCTCGACCGCCTGTCCGACGACTCGTCGGTCCTTCTCTTCGGTGGTCGGGCCAAGGACCGCCCGTATCCGGGCTCGACGACGGTCACCACCGTCAACGGCGGGATCAGCTCGCTCATACGGACACTCGCCATCGAGCTGGCACCGATCCGATTCAATGCGATCCACCCCGGAATCGTCGGAGACAGCCCCTACTGGGAGAACAACCAGGCCGCCCTCGAGGCCGTCACGGCCCGGACACCCACGAAGCGCCTCGCCACGATGGGCGATGTGGTCGATGCCTGCCGGTTCCTGCTCGAGAACCGCGCGATGAACGGGGTGAACCTGTACATCGACGGCGGCTGGATGCTCCTGTGACCGGAGGCGACACCTGATGGGGCACGCGAACGACCTCGAGGAGACGCTCGATGCGATCGGCGAGCGCATCCGCGACGCACGGGTCGGCGCGGGCCTCAGCCAACGCGAGCTCGCCCGGCGCCTCGGACTGTCGCCGAGCCTGATCTCCCAACTCGAGAACAACCAGTCGAAGCCGTCGGTGGGGACGCTGTATGCCATCGTGACCGAGCTCGAGGTGTCGCTCGACAGCGTGATCCGAGGTGAGGACACGTCACAGGGCACGGCGGCCCCGACGCGAGAGCCGTCCCAGACGGAGTCACCGGTCGTCAACCCCGGAAACCGGCAGACGATCGAGCTCGAGTCCGGTGTGCGTTGGGAGGAACTGACGGCCGGCAACGAGCAGGGCGTCGACTTCCTGCACGCCACCTACGAGGTGGGCGGGTCCTCGACGTCCGATGGATCGCTCATGCGACACCACGGCCGCGAGTACGGCTACATCGTGAGCGGCACCCTCGGCGTCCAGATCGGGTTCTCGGAGTACGAGTTGCAGCCCGGCGACTCGATCGCCTTCGACTCGACTCGGCCCCATCGCCTGTACAACACGGGCGACGTCCCGGTCCACGCCATCTGGTTCGTCATCGACCGCTGACGCGCACCGTCCCGATGTCAGACCGCGCGCCCGGCGCGATCCCCCTCCCGGATGGCCTCGAGCGCCGTCCGCGGGGCGACCGCATCGCCGACCAGGACCGTGGGAACCGTCTGCCGCAGGAGCGGGTAGAGCCCATCCTGGGGCTTCGGCGACACCCCGGCCACCACGAAGTCGTACGTCTCGGCGAGGCTCCTTCCCGAGTAGACGTCGTCGAGGTGGACGCGGCCCTCGGCGATCCGGGTCAGGCGAGTGGAGGGGAGCACCTCGACGCCGAGGGTCGGCAGCAGGCGCAGGTAGTCGTTGAGGTGGGTGGAGCGGCCGGTCCCCATCCCCATCCCGAAGTGGAGGAAGGGCGTCGAGACGGTGACGCTGCTCCCCCGCCGGGCGAGTGACTCGATGACCAGGGCGGTCTCATAGGTCGCCCGAATGTCGACCACGAGCGACCGTGCGCCCTCCACTGCGAACTCGAAGCCGTCGAACTTCCCGACGACGGCGTCGTCGGTGGACATCACCGGGACGGAGCCGTCGGTGGGCGCCTCCAGGTCGGCGCTGGGGGCGCTGCCGGTCGCCAGGACGACCGAGTCGGGCCGGAAATCCGCCACGAAGTCCTCGTCGACGGCCGTGTTCATCAGCACATCGACATCGAGCAGGGCCAACTCCTGCTCGATCCACGAGAGCACGCTCAGAAGATTGGAGGCTGCCCCGAGGTCACGGACCATCGCGAACCGCCCCCCGAGGCGCGGCCCGGCCTCCGCCAGGGTGACCTCGTGGCCTCGACGAGCTGCGATCTCCGCGGCCTTCATCCCCGCAGGCCCGCCGCCGACGACGAGCACCCGCTTGCGCTCCGTGATCGGCACATCGAGCGCCTTGAACCGGTTCTCCTCGCCGACCTCGGGATTCTGGATGCAGGTGATGCCGAGCCGGGCACGGTCGATACAGCCCTGGTTCGCCCCCGTGCAGACCCGGATGCGATGCCCTTCCCGGCGCTCGAGCTTCCGCACCAGGTCGGGGTCGGCGATCTGGGCGCGGGTCATGCCGACGAGGTCGCAGTCGTCGTCGACCAGCGCCTGCTCGGCCATGTCGGGCGTGGCGATCCTGCCGACGCCGACGACCGGAACGGCGGCCCCGATCGCCTTCCGAAGGTTGCGGGCGAGCGGCAGGTACTCGCCCAGGGGGTATCGGTAGGAGCCGATCGCCCTCGCGTAATCCGCTCCTCCCATCCCCTCGGAGTGGTTGAGGTAGTCGAAGAGTCCCGTGCCGATGACCTCCGACGCCACCCGGCACAACCCCTCGTGGCCGAGCCCACCGGACTCGGCGCTCCGGTAGTCGTCGGCCGAGATGCGGAACCCCATGACCTTGTCCGGCCCGATCGCCTCGCGGACCCGGCGGGCGAGCGTCGTCACGAAGAACAGCGGCTCCCCCCATCGGTCGGTCCGCCGGTTCCTCGACGGCGTGAACGACTGGTGGATGAGGTACCCGTGGGCACCGTGCAATTCGACCCCGTCCATGCCGTTGTCGACGGCCACGGCCGCCCAGCGGACGAATCCCTCGATGAC
>DATHYU010000100.1:0-2110 GCA_035458965.1 Acidimicrobiia bacterium
TGGTACTCGACGATCTGGAAGATGCCGTCGTCGAGGTCGAGGGTCATGCCCGGCCTGACGTCGTTGGTGGAGATCATGGCAGTGTCGGCTCCCGTGAGGATCTGGTGAGTACGTCGGGCCCGTCGGGGGTCACGAGCACCATGTCTTCGATGCGCACGCCGCCGACACCCGGAAGGTACACGCCGGGCTCGACCGTGACGACGTCGCCGGCGCGCAGCCGGTCGTCGTTGCCGCGGCGCAGCCAGGGGGCCTCGTGGATCTCGAGGCCCACCCCGTGGCCGGTGCTGTGCAGGAAGTGCTCCTCGTAGCCGTAGGACCGCAACACGGCCCGGCAGGCCTCGTCGACGTCCCCGCAGGGCACCCCCGGGGCGATGGCGTCGATCCCCGCCTGCTGGGACTCGGCGACCGCCCGGTAGACGGTGGCCATCTCTCCCTCGAAGGAGCCGACGATCGGCACCGTGCGGCTCATGTCCGAGTGGTAGCCGGCGACCGTGCACCCGTAGTCGAGCAGCAGCAGCCAGGTGCCGAGAGGCTTCGTTCCGGAGCGGTAGTGCGGGATCGAGGCACCGGCGCCGGCGGCGACGATCGGCTCCCAGCCCGCGGCCGCGGCGCCCTCCTCACGCATGGCGTCGATGAGCCGCCAGCCGAGCTCGGACTCGGTGGCCGCGCCTGCGACCAGCTCGCCCAGCCGTGCGAAGGCCGCGTCGCCGGCAGCTGCGGCCGCGCGCAGCGCGGCGATCTCGTCGGCGTCCTTCGTCCGGCGTGCCTCCTCGACCGCTCCGCTGCCCACCGACGGCGTGATCCCGGTCTCCCGCTCGAAGGCGGTCGCGAACTCCCACGTCACTCCCCCGGCTTCGAGTGCCACCTCGGCGTGGCCGGCGACCGTCTCGGCGATCGCGGGCCACAGACCCTTCGTCGAGACGGCGAGCCGGGCGTCTCCGAGCGCGGCCACGAGCGGCTGGGCGAGCTCGCCGTAGCGCCCGTCGGTGATGAAGACGGCCTCTCCCTCGGGCGGCACGAACAGGTAGCCGAGGCTGCCGGTGAAGCCCGTGAGGTAGTGGAGGTTCGGCGCATGGCCGACGAGCAGTGCCCTGTCGAGGCGGTCGCGGAGGGAGTCGAGTCGCGCTGCGTGGTTCATGGGGTGTCCGTTATGCCGACGGCGTGGAGGGCGGCGTCGAGCGTAGCCGGGTCCACGACCCGGACCGAGGGACGGCCGATCGCCTCGAGCACGACGAATCGCAGGCCGTCGGGCGCCCGCTTCTTGTCGAGGGCCATGAGGCGCAGGGCCTCGTCGCGTCGAACGCCCGGTGCCGAGGTCGGCAGCCCGAGGCGCTCGATGGCGGCCCGCTGCCGCTCCTCGTCCGCGAAGCCGGCGACGAGCGCCGACACCCGCCCCGCCGCCACCATGCCGACGGCCACGGCGTGCCCGTGCGACATGGGCGCCGCGACCTCCACGGCATGGCCCACGGTGTGGCCGTAGTTGAGATGCGCCCGCTCGCCCGACTCGGTGAAGTCGCGCCCGACCACGCCGGCCTTGACGGCGACGGCCCTCCGGACGACCTCCTCCACGTCGGCGTCGAGACCGGCCCGCTCGTACAGCTCCACGAGCTCGACGTCGCCGATCAGGCCCGCCTTGAGCGCCTCGGCGGCACCCTCCCTGACGATCTCGACGGGCAGCCGGTCCAGCACGTCGGCGTCGACGACCACCCGCCGGGGATGGGCGAAGGCCCCCACGAGGTTCTTGCCGCCGACGTTGACGGCGGTCTTTCCTCCCACCGCCGCGTCGACGGCGCCGAGCAGGGTCGTCGGCACGTACACCGCCTCGACCCCGCGCAGGTAGGTGGCGGCCACGAAGCCCGCGGCGTCCGTGAGCGCCCCGCCGCCCATGCCCACGATCGTGTCCTCGCGGGTCAGGCCGAGGTCGTTGAGCCACAGGTAGATCTCGCCGACGGCCTCGAGCGTCTTCACCGCCTCGCGATCGGGAACGATGCGGACCTCCGCCCTCAGGCCGAGGGAGCGGATGTCACGGGCGAGGCTGCGGGCGAGACGCGCCACGCCGGGCTGGGCGATGACGGCGACCCGGCGGCGCCCCGCGCGGTCGTCGAGGACC
>DATHYU010000101.1:0-7202 GCA_035458965.1 Acidimicrobiia bacterium
ATCCGGAGGCGGGGATGCGATAGTCCCGCTGCGGGAGATCCGGCAGGTCCGCGGTGGAGTAGGTCCGGTCGACGAACGGGCGCTCGTGGGGCTTGAGCGCGGCCATCATTTGCGACCTGCGTACATCACGATGTGGCGGGCCTTGAAGCCGTTCGACTCGAAGAAGTTCTTGGCGAGGCGGTGGCCCGGGCTGACGTGGGCGTCGACGTGGTCCACCCCGTGGGCGTCGGCCCACTCGAGGAACGCCCCCATCATCGCCTCCGCTATGCCGACCTGCCGGGCCGCCTCCTCCGTGAAGATGTACTTGACGGTCGCACGTTGCGCCGCGCCGGCTTGGGGCAGCAGCTCTTCGAGCAGGCCGGCGAGGAAGCCGAAGGGGACCCCGTCGAACTCGCCGACGAGGACCGTCGCCCGGTCGTCGTCGACGAGACGGGCCATCGCGGCGTCGACCGGCTCGGGAAGGCCTTCGGCGATGTCCCACAGGGGCTTCAGGGCAACCATCTCTGCTTCGAGCAGGCGGTAGAGCTCGAGCAACCGTGGGAGGTCGTCGGGCGACGCGATCCGGGCGGAGACGTTCACGCCGGCGAGGCTAGTGGTCGGCGGGCCGATACTCGACCGTGTCTAGGCGCAGTCGCGGCAGAGCCGCTTGCGCTTGTTGGCCAGCTGGCTGCGGCGCTTGATCTGGAAGCAGCCCGTGCACACGAACTCGTCCGAGGACGCACCCACGGCTCCGCTCTCGAGCGCGAGCGTCTCGCGACGGATCTGGCGCAGCTCCTCGGCCTCGTCGACGGGCAGGGATTCGGCTTCCTCGTCCTCGGTCAGCATCTCGAGCTCTTCGGCTTCGAGCTCGTCGAGCGCTTCCTCGTCCGTCTCGTCTGCGTCGTCGTCGTCCTCGTCGTCGTCCTCGTCGGCGTCGGCGTCGTCCTCTTCGAACACGTCGTCGAGTTCCTCGTCCTCGAGCGCTTCGTCCTCGAGTTCCTCGTCCTCGATCTGCGCTTCGGGCTCGTCGCCTTCGAGCCATTCCTCGTCGGGCTCGAGGTCCTCGTCGCTTTTCGCCATGGTGGCTCCTGGAAGGGGTGAGAGCGGCGGCAGTATATCGAGAGAGGCGGCCGCGGGCAGGGACCTCCGTCACCCTTCTGCGGGCGAAAGGCCCGGAGAGCCCGGATCAGATCTTCAATCGGAAGGCTCCCGGACGCACCGTGGTTCGCACGGGCGTGTGTCCGAGGAAGTCGCCGTCGATCTCGACCGGCCACGGTCGCTCGGCGGTGACCTCGACCTCGGCGGCCGGGCGCCGGATCACCGCACGATCGCGGAGGTGGACGCCGCGCATGACCTTCGGGTGGAGCGCAATGGCGCGCCACTTGGAGCACGCGAAGATCTGCAGGTCGACGACGCCGTCGACCAGCGTGGCCTTCGGTGCGATGTTCACCCCGCCGCCGAAGAACTGGCCGTTCGCCAGGACGACCGTCACGGCGTCGCCCTCCCATGTTCGGCGTTCCGTCTCGACCCGCACCCTGCCCTTGGCCGGGTACCGGGGCACCGTCCGCCAGAAGGCGATCTGGTAGCGGAGCCGCCCCCATCGCCGGCTCATCCGATCGGCGCGCTGGACGGTGGCGCCGAGGATGCCGATGTCGACGGCGTTGATGGCGTGCCGGACACCCCAGGCCCCTTCGACGCCGAGCGCGTCACAGAGGTAGGTCTGGTCCCCCTTGAGGTGGCGTGCGGCCTCCTCGAGGTCCTGGGAGATCCCGAACGTGCGGATGAAGTCCGAGCCCGACCCCGCCGGAAGGATGGCGATCAGGGGTGGCGTGGCGGGATCGCCCAGGAGCAGCTCGTCGACGACGAGGCTGGCCGTCCCGTCGCCGCCGACCGAGACCACACCGTCGTGGGTGGAGGTGGACGCCCGCACGAGCTCGCGGAGGTGCTCGGGCGACCTGGTCTCGTGGAAGTCGACGGAGACGCCCACCGCTTCGACGGCGGCGCGGGCGCGCTCGAGCAAGGGCCTGCCCCGCCCGGCGGCGGGGTTCACCACCCCGAGCCACCTCACAGGGCGCCCGCCGCGGCGACGACGCCCCGGTCTACCGCCTTGATGGCGTCGCTCGCCGTTCCCTGGAGGTCGCCGGCGACATCGCGGATCTGGCGAAGGAGGTCGATCAGCTGCCGGCAGTTCCTGACGAAGTCGCCCACGCCGGGGGTGTCGTCGCCGAACAGCTCGTCCAATCGGGCACCCTGGGCCCACCGATGGGCGAGGATCGCGAAGCCCGGCTCGGGAGGACGCGACGGCGGGACGCCGAACTCGCGTTCCTGGGCGGCGAGCCGCTCCCAGGTGTCGACGACGGCGTCGGACCGTTCCTCCAGGCGATGCGTCGGGTAGAGGGGCGACTCGGGCTCCGATCGGGGCTCGAAGGTGAAGAGCGAGGCGAGGGCGACGAACTCGGCCGGTTCCAGACCCCCGAAGAGCCCGGCGCGCACCGACTCGGCGAGGAGCAGGTCGAGCTCGTTGTAGATGAAGCGGAGGGTGTGCCCACGGGCGGTCAGCGACCAGCCGGAGACGTACCCCCACCCCTGCAGCAGCCCGACGATGGCTCGGAACCGGGGCACCAGCCCGGCGGGGATCTCCCCCGATCGCCGCTCGAGACGCTGGAGCCGCCGTTCGAGCCGCGCGATGGCCCTGAGGGCGCCGAGGTGGCGTTCGAGATCGGGGCACCGTGCCGCAGGATGCTCGTCCACCTGCTCGGGTCGCCGCTGCGCTCCGGCCCCCGAGAAGGCCCGAAGGACCTCGGCCACGTCGAGTCGGTACCCCGCCTCGCGCGTCTTGATCGGCACGGGCAGGTCGATCCGCCCGACCAGCGCCGAGGACGCGGGGAGCCGGTCGGGCGAGATGCGATGGAGGTTGCCGTCCTCGTCGATCGTGACGAGTCGCGGGCGCTTTCCGGTGCTGCGGGCGACGACCACCTGTCTCCGTTCGATGCCGCGACTGGTCCACTCGAGGACGTCGCCGGCCGACGTCGAGGCTGCGAAGGCGCTCATGACGCGGTCCGCAGACCGTGCTCCGGCGAGCTCGCGGACGTCGCCGAGCTCACAGTGCGCCGCCTCCCGCTCGTCGTCGAGCTCGATGCGCACCTCCTCGATCTGCGCGGGGAGCTCACCGCGCCGGCGCTCCTCGGCGAAGCGGGCGAAGGATGCGTCCAGCAGCCGCTCGGCGGTCTCCCGCGGATAGGTCGCGATCAGGTTGGCCGCCATGTTGTAGCTCGGGCGAAAGCTCGACACGAGCGGGTGGGTGCCCGCTCCGGCGATGCCTGCCACCCGATCGAAGGGCACGTACGGGGAGTGCAGGACGACGGCGGTGCCCGCATCGTCGATGCCGCGCCGCCCGGCGCGACCCGTGAGCTGCGTGTAGTCGCCCGGCCGGAGGAGCTCGTGGGACTCGCCCGTGAACTTCGACAGGTTCTCGATCACGACCGTCCGCGCCGGCATGTTGATCCCGAGTGCCAGCGTCTCGGTGGCGAAGACGAGCCTGATCAGACCGGCGGCGAACAGCTCCTCGACCGTCTCCTTGAACGCGGGGACCATTCCTGCGTGGTGCGGAGCGACCCCCCGTTCGAGCGTGCGCAGCCAGCGGTCGTACCCGAGCACCGCGAGGTCCGATGGGCCGAGGTGCGCCGTGCGTCGCTCGGCGACCTCGATGATGTGCGCGGCGTCACGCGGGCCCGTCAGGCGGAGGCCGAAGTCGATCACCTGGCTTGCGGCCGTCTCGCATCCGGCTCGCGAGAAGATGAAGTAGATGGCGGGCAGGAGGCCTTCGCGGGAGAGGAACTCAGCGGTCTCGAAGCGGCGCGGCGTGGCGTGGCGCTTTCCCCGGCGGCCGCGCACGTCGAGGACCTTCTGCAGGCGCTCGTTCGGCCGCCCCCGCTGGCCGAAGACCGCATAGTGGCGGAGCGTGTGTCCCTCCCAGGTGTCCCTGAGCAGGTAGGTGGACTCGAGCGGCACCGGGCGCTCCGACTCGACCACCAGGTCGGTGTCGCCGCGGCGCGCCGCGACCCATGCCGCGAACTCCTGAGGGTTGGCGATCGTGGCCGACAGGCAGACGAGCGGGATCGCCCGGTCGAGGTGGATGATGATCTCCTCCCAGACCGCGCCCCGGCTGGGGTCCTGCAGGTAGTGGACCTCGTCGAGGATGACGGTGGCGACCTCGTCGAGGTCGCTGCTCCCGGCGTACATCATGTTCCGGAGCACCTCGGTGGTCATGACCACGATGGGAGCCGAGCCGTTGATCGAGTTGTCGCCGGTGAGGAGCCCGACGGCATCTTCACCGTGCTGACGCCGCAGGTCGCCGAACTTCTGGTTCGACAGCGCCTTCATCGGTGTCGTGTAGAAGGCACGCCGCCGGGAGCTCCGCGCCCACGCGATCGCGGCCTCGGCGATGACCGTCTTGCCCGACCCGGTCGGTGCCGTGACGACGACCGAGGCGCCGCGGTCGATGGCTGCTGCGGCATCGTGCTGGAAGCGGTCGGCGGGGAACGGGAGGGAGGAGAGGTACTCCGTGGCCGGACCGCTCGTCATCGGCGCTTCCGCCCGACGGTGAATCGCACCACCCAGATCGTGATCTCGTAGAAGATGTAGAGGGGCACGGACAGGAGGAGCAGGGTGAGCGGGTCGCCGCTCGGCGTGACGACGGCCCCGATCGTCACGATGAGGAGGACCGCCCACCGCCGGCCCCGGGACAGGGCCCGATGGTCCACGATGCCGACCGCGGCCGCGGTGAAGAGGAAGACCGGGAACTCGAACGCGAAGCCGAAGACGAGGATGAACCGGATGGCGAAGGAGAGATAGAAGTCTCCGCCGATCGTGGCGTCGAGCCGGTCGCCGCCGAAGTCGAGCAGGAACCCGAGCCCCCGCTCCAGCGACCAGTAGCCCATGAAGACCCCGGCGAGGAACAGCAGGGCGAGCACGAACGTGATCGGGATGAGAAACCGTTTCTCCCGCCGATGAAGGCCCGGGGACACGAACGCCCACAGCTGGTAGAGCACGATCGGGCTCGCCAGGATGAAGCCCCCGAACAGCGACAGCCGCATGAAGAGCGAGAAGGCCTCGGTCGGCCGGAAGAACACGAGATTGCGGTCGTCGACCACCTTCTCGTAGGGCTCGACGAGGATGTCGAAGATCCAGCCCCTGAACACGAAGGCGACGATGGCGGCGACGACGACGGCCAGGCTCGCCTTGAAGAGCCGCTTCCTCAGCTCCTCGAGGTGGGCCAGGATCGGTTGGCGGGCGTCGGTCACGCGTCGGAGCCGGGTCGGGGATCCTGCGGAGGTGCCGCGCCGCCGGGTCGTTCTTTCGGCAGGTCTTCGAGCGAGCGGGCGCCGCGTGAGATGTCGTCGCGGGCGGTGCGCAGCTCACGACGTGCGTCCTCGAGCGGCTTCAGCGAGTCGCCGTACTCCCGCTCGATGTCCGACCGCAGGTCTGCGGCGGCCTTGCGCAGATCCCGGGCCAGGCGCCCCGCCTTCCTGGCGATCTCGGGGAGGCGGCGCGGACCGAAGACGAGGAGCGCGACGACCGCGATCGTCACCATCTCGGCCGGGCTCACGCTGAACATGCCGTCATCGTAGGGCGGCGATGCCGTCCGACCGACGCGAATGCGGCTCCCGGGACGGGAGCCGCGAGGGGTGATGCGCCGAGCCGCTCAGGGGAGCAGCTCGCGCTCCCATTCGTTGCTGTCGAGGAGATCGCAGAAGGCGTTGATCTCCACCTCGGTGATCGGGCCGGATTCCTGGATCACGTGGTACGCAACCCCGGTGGCGAGCAGGATGCTCACGACCCGGTGGTTGGCCGGGCGGCGCTGGTGCTCGTCGCAATGCGGGCACTGGAAGAGGTAGGAGCCCGTGCCGCTTGTCGGCGTCAGCTCCAGGTGGAGGTCTCCCGGGACCAACTCCACGTCACCGCAGAGTACGCAGGAGGTGCGGATCGTCGTCATGGCTGTTCATCCTTGAACGGCTCGTCCATCCCTGTCTCCGGTCTATCGGGGAGGTCTGGAGGCCCCTGAATGACCATTTGGCATGTAGTCATTTCGGGCTACTCCGCGCGCCGGGGCGAGGGTCAGCCGGTGGGGTACCGGGCCAGGATGCGGCTGCGGAGCGCATCCCGGGCGGCCGCCACCTCGTCTCCCGAGAGGAGCTCGGCTCGATCGCCGAGGCGGAGGAGGAGCCGGGCGGCCACCGCGGCGTCGGTTGCGCTGAAGGCCACGGTGGTCCCGTCGGCGGTGACGTCGACGACGTCGACGGGGTAGTACTCGGCCACCCATGAGGCCGCCGTATCGAGACGGATCACGGCCGTGACGTCGTCGACGCCCGGCGTGTAGTGCACGATCGGCTCCCCCACGTCGTCGGGGGGATCGAAGCGCTCGCCCGTCGGTTCCAGCGACCGGATCCGGTCGATGCGGAAGACCCGCTCCTCGCCGGCGAGCCGGCAGTGGGCACGCACGTACCAGTTGCCGAGAGTGGAGAACACCGCCCATGGCTCGATCGCCCGGCTCGTCTCCCTCCCGCTGGCAATGGCCGTGTACTCGATGTCCACGACCGCGGTGTCCGCCACGGCACGCCGCAACGGTTCGACGAGCGCCGGTTCGCTCTCGAGCTCGACGGCGAGCGTCTCGCCTTCGGGGAGCAGGACGCGCTGGAGCTTCTCGATGGCGCCGTCGAGCGCGGGCGGCCCGAGACCCGAGGATCGCAGCGCCATGCCGCCGGCGAGCATCATCAGCGCCTCCGACGGCGTCAGCCGCACCGGTCGGGAGAAGTAGTCGGCGGCGTCCACCACGACCTCGTCCCCGTCGATCCAGGCGTCCATGAGGTCACCGGGCCCGTACCCGGGCAGACCGCAGACGAAGACGAGCTCGAGATCGCGAACGAGCTCCGACCTCGTGTAGCCGAATCGTTCGCAGACCTCGTCGACGGGCGCGCCCGGGTGGGCGATCACCCACGGCAGCATGGCGAGGAGCCGGGACAGGCGCTCGGCGGTGCGCGGGCTGCTCACGACGACCCCGCGACGTGGGCCACGAACCGCTCCCGGAGATCTGGGGGGCCGAGCACCTCGGCGGCGTCCTCGAATCCGATCATCCACCCGATGAACGCGTCGACGTTGGCGACCCGGAAGCGAGCCGTGAGCCCCGAGGCGTCGGAGGCCACGACCGCGTCATCCGTGAGCTG
>DATHYU010000102.1:0-2706 GCA_035458965.1 Acidimicrobiia bacterium
GGCGCCTGATCAAGGCGCAGCCGTGGCGGTACGCGGCCAACGCCGTGCTGTGGACGGCCATCTGGGCGATGCCCGTCATCCCCGGGCTGATCACGCGCGACTTCTTCGACGCCATCTCCGGCGCCGCTGCGGGCGTGGACGTCGCGACCCTCGTCGCCCTCGTCGTCGCCTACGGGTTCGCCCGCGTGTCGGTCATGGTCGTCGGCATGTGGAACGACGTGCACTTCAGTTTCCGCAATGGAGCACGGGTGCGTCGCAACATGCTGGAGCGGGTCTTCGAGCTCCCCGGCTCCCAGGCACTGGAGGAGTCGCCCGGCGAGGCGATCAGCCGGTTCCGCGAGGACGTCGAGGAGATCGAAGAGACCGTGTCGTGGACGGTCGACCTCATGGGCCTCGTCGCCTTCTCGGTGCTCGCCATCGGACTCATGCTGTCGATCAACGCCCGGATCACGCTCATCGTCTTCGGACCGACCGTCATCGTCATCTGGCTCTCCGCGAAAGCCCGCGACAAGGTCCGCCGCTATCGCGAGGCGGCCCGGGAGGCCACCGGACGCATCACCGAGACGCTCGGAGAGACGTTCGGGTCCGTCCAGGCCATCAAGGTGGCCGGCGCGGAGCGCCCGATGATCGACCACTTCCGGAAGCTGAACGACGAGCGCCGGTCCGCGATGGTGCGCGACAAGGTCCTCACCGCGGTCCTCCAGTCGATGTTCTGGAACACCGTCAACATCGGTACCGGGCTCATCCTGCTCGTCTCGGCCGGAGCCATGTCGTCGGGCGAGTTCACGGTGGGAGAGTTCGCCCTCTTCGTGTACTTCCTCACGTTCGTCTCCGACGCCGTGTTCGTCCTCGGGCTGTTCATCGCCCGCTACCAGCAGGTCACCGTGGCCTTCCGGCGCATGACCGAGTTGCTGCGCGGCGCGCCTCCCGAGCGCCTCGTCACCCCGGTCGAGCTGGTGCTCACCGGGCCTCTGGACGAGCCCGCCGTGAACGGCGATCGGGTGGAACCACTCGAAGAGCTGCGGATCGAGGGGCTGACATACCGGTACCCGGACTCCGACGCCGGGATCACCGGTGTCGATCTCGTGGTGCCCCGCGGATCCTTCACCGTGATCACCGGACGGGTCGGATCCGGGAAGACCACCCTGGTGCGCACCATCCTCGGACTGCTGCCGAAGACGAACGGCCGCATCCTGTGGAACGGCACCGAGATCGAGGACGCGGCCGAGTTCTTCATCCCGCCCCGATCCGCCTACACGCCCCAGGTCCCCCGGCTGTTCTCGCTGTCGTTGAACGACAACCTGCTGCTCGGACGCCGCGACAGCGACACGATGGTCCGATCGGCGATCCGCTCGGCCGTGCTCGAGCCGGACGTCGCCGCCATGCCCGAGGGCCTGGCGACGATGGTGGGACCGCTCGGCGTGCGGCTGTCCGGCGGCCAGATCCAGCGTTCGTCGGCCGCCCGCATGTTCGTGCGCGACCCCGAACTGCTCGTCTTCGACGACCTGTCGAGCGCGCTCGACGTCGAGACGGAGAAGCTGCTGTGGGAGCGGCTGTTCCACGATCGCGCCGGGGTCACGAGCCTGGTGGTGTCCCATCGCCGGCCCGCCCTTCGCCGCGCCGACCAGATCCTCGTGATGGAGGAGGGTCGGGCGGTCGCTCGCGGCACCCTCGAGGAGTTGCTGGCGACGTCGGAGGCATTCCACCGGCTGTGGGACGTGGAAGGGGAGTAGCCGGTGTTGGTCGCCGAGGGCGACCACTAGCCTTGGCCCGTTCCCGCCTCAGGAGAGTTTCGTGCCCGCCATCGACATCGCCCCGGCCTCCGGACGGCTCGGAGTCCTCACGCCCGGTATGGGCGCCGTAGCCACCACCCTGTACGCCGGCGTCTTCGCCGCCCGCAAGGGACTGGCCCAGCCCTTCGGATCGCTCACCCAGATGGGTCACATCCGCTTGGGCAGGCGCACCGAGCGCCGCAATCCACTCATCAAGGAATTCGTCCCACTCGCCGGCCTCGACGACATCGTCTTCGGCGGATGGGACCCGATCTCGGACAACGCCTACGAGGCGGCAGCCCGGGCCGGCGTCCTGACGCCCGAGCATCTCGAGGCGGTCCGCGAGGACCTCGAGACGATCGAGCCGATGACCGCCGTCTTCAGCCACGACTGGGTGAAGAAGCTCGACCACGCCGACCACGTCAAGCGGGGCGACACCCTCATGGATCTCGCCCATCAACTCGTCGAGGACATCGAGCGCTTCCGCGTCGACAACGGCTGCGACCGCCTCGTCATGGTCTGGTGCGGCTCGACCGAGGCGTACCACCCGGCGTCGGAGGTCCAGCAGAGCATCGAGTCGTTCGAGCAAGGGCTCAGGGACAACCACCCGAACATCGCGCCGAGCCAGGTGTACGCGTACGCATCGATCCTGTCGGGGGTGCCGTTCGCCAACGGGGCCCCGAACGTCACGGTCGACTTCCCTGCGTTGCTCGAGCTCGCCAAGCGCGAGGGCGTGCCCGTCGGCGGCAAGGACTTCAAGACCGGCCAGACCCTCATGAAGACGGTCATCGCTCCGGCGTTCAAGGCCCGGCTGCTCGGCGTCGACGGATGGTTCTCCACGAACATCCTCGGCAACCGCGACGGAGAGGTCCTCGACGACCCCGAGAGCTTCAAGTCCAAGGAGGTCACGAAACTCGGCGTGCTCGAGCAGATC
>DATHYU010000103.1:0-4306 GCA_035458965.1 Acidimicrobiia bacterium
TCGGACACCATGTCCTTCATGTTCGAGACGCGGTACCCGCTGATCCCGACGGCATACGCCTCGTCGATCCCGGCCCTCCAGGACGACTACCCGAGCGTCTGGCACGCCCTGGAGCGGCACTTCGACGGATAGACCGCAACGAGCCCCGTCGACGTCTCCGCCTGCGGGGCCCGTTCCGCGACCTTCGTGATCCGGTGCCGAACACCTACGTTTCCAGGTCCGCTGTCTCGACCGTATGGCACCGGGTCGCGTTCGACAGAGGCGAAGGTCCCTTCGGGCCGTCGGCCGTGAGACCACGCCGCGGCCGGGCGCTCGCCCGACTCAGAACGATCGTGACCGGTGGCCGAGCAGCACGATGGTGCGATCGACACCCTCGGAGCGCAACGACGATAGGTCGGCGCGTCTGGGGTCCGACACGTAGGCGTCGAAAGCTCGGGCATCGGGGAAGGCGAGGACATGGATCTCGTCGGGCGGCAGACCGTCCCAGCCGGTCACGGACGACGGTTCGAGGATGAGATCGACGGTGCCGCCGTGCTCCTCGACGAGCGGCTGGACACGACGCTCGTAGGCGTGAAGCGCATCGCGCCCCCCATCGCCGAACCAGGCGAGGGCGACCGCCACGTACTCGCGGAGCTTCGGATCCCACGCGTATTGGAGCTGTCGGGCCGTTCGCACCGCCAGATCCCGCCCGGCGAGCCGCTCGACGAGGTGGAGCGCCATGGCGATCCCCGAGCTGAGGCCGCCCGCCGTGACGATCGAATCCTCGTCCACCCACGGCGAGACGACGCCGCGGTCGGAGCCGATCAGCGCTGCGAGGTCCTGGACATCCTCGAAATGGGTCGTCCAGCCGATCCCGGCGAGCATTCCCAGCTTGCCGAGCACGAACGCGCCGGTGCACACGCTGGCCGTGAGATCCGCCCGACCCACGAGCCGGGCGGCGGCATCCATGATGGCCGGATCGCCCATGACCCGGTCGATGGCGATGGCGCCCGGCACGATCAGGACGTCGAGCGACTCCACGTCGCCCACCCGGTGCGTCGGCACGAGCCCCATCCCCCCGTACGCCGTGACCGGCGCGTCGCCGATGGTGATCACCTCGAACGGGGCGGGGTGACCGTCTCGCTCGGCGAGGCGGGAAGCGGTGAGAAACACCTCATAGGGCCCGCCGACGTCGAGGAGATCGACGTCGTCGAAGAGGAGGAGACCGATGCGCATCCCCCGATTGTGCCCGATTCCCCGGTGCCGGCGCGACGACCGGTCAGAGCCTGCCGAGGATCGCCGAGACGGCGGCATCGACGCCGGACCGCCAGAGAACGTTGTCGTGCTCGAGGCCGATCCGCGTGATCGCGGCGATCTCGTCCCCGGCGAGCAACGTGGCGACGAGGGTTCTCACCGTCACCCGACGATCACACCTCGGGCCTCGCCCAGAGCGATGGAGCCGGTGCCGGCGGCGAGCACGACCTCGTCGCCGTCCTCGAGGAACGTGCGGGTGGTGCCATCGGGGAGCTCGATCGCCGTCGTCCCGTTCCAGGAGGTCTCGAGAAGGCTGCCGAAGGAGCCGGGCTCGCTCCCCGAGACCGTTCCCGTGCCGAGGAGGTCCCCGGTTCGCAACGACGCGCCGTTCGACGTGAGGTGCGCGACCTGCTGGGCCACCGTCCAGTACATCTCGCGCAGGTTCGTGCGGGCCAGGACGTGGGGTGCGGTGCCGGCTTCACGCATCCCTTCGGAGCTCACCGACGCCATCAGGTCGACGTCGAAGGCGGCGGGCTCCCGCCGCTGGAGGTGCGGCAACGGCGCCGGGTCCTGCGGAGGGCCGGCGACCCGCGCATCCGCCAGCGCCACCATCGGGACCACCCAGGCGGAGATCGTGGTGGCGAACGACTTGCCCAGGAACGGCCCGAGAGGCACGTACTCCCACTCCTGGAGATCACGGGCGCTCCAGTCGTTGAGCAGGACGACGCCGAACAGGTGCTCCTCGGCCTCATCGACCGGAACCGGGGCGCCGAGGGTGCTCGGCGTGCCGACGACGAAGCCGACCTCGAGCTCGAAATCGAGGCGCGTGCTCGGCCCGAAGACCGGTCCATCCGGTCCTCGCCGCTGGCCGCGGGGCCGGCGGATCGGCGTTCCGGAGACGACCACCGTCCCCGACCGGCCGTGATAGCCGACCGGCAGATGGGTCCAGTTCTCGAGCAGTGGCTCGGCGTCCGGCCGGAACATGCGCCCGACGTTGCGGGCGTGGGACTCCGAGGAGTAGAAGTCGACGTAGTCGGCGACGGCGAACGGCAGGTGGAGCCGGACATCCTGAAGGGGCAGGAGCCATGGCTCGACGATGTCGCGGTCGGACTCGTCGCTGATCAGACCGGCCACCGAGGCACGGACCTCGGCCCATCGGGATCGACCGGCTCCCATCAGCGGGTTCAACGTCGCCGCACCGCACTCGGGAGGGAGCAGGCCTTCGACGGTCAGCCCGCTGAGGTCGAGCACGGTGTCGCCGACTCGGACGCCGACACGCGGGGCGGCATCAGGCGTGGAGAAGACGCCGTAGGGGAGGTTGTCGAGACCGAACCCGGGAGTCGTCGCCGCCCACGCCATGGGGGGACGGTACCCGGGACTACATCGGGTCGGTGGAGGTGAAGTTCCGGAAGCGGGTGAACTCGGCGGCGAAGTTCATCATCACGTTGCCCACCGCGCCGGCACGATGCTTCGCGACGTTGATCTCGGCCGCACCCGGCTGATCGCTGCCCGAGTTGTAGTACTCGTCGCGGTAGATGAACATCACGATGTCGGCGTCCTGCTCGATGGCGCCCGACTCCCGCAGGTCGCCGAGGCGGGGCCGCTTGTTCTCACGCTGCTCCAGGGCCCGGTTGAGCTGCGATACGGCGATCACCGGGACGTGGAGCTCGCGCGCCAGGTTCTTGAGCGATCGGGAGATGTCGGCGATCTCCTGCTGGCGGCTCTCCGACGACGACCCGCCCTGCATGAGCTGGAGGTAGTCGACCACCACGAGGCCGAGCCCGTTCTTGCGCTTCATGCGACGGCACTTCGCCCGGATCGCCGTCACGGTGAGGTCCGACGAGTCGTCCACGAACAGCGGCATCTGATACAACCGGGAGGTCTCCCGGACGACCTTCTGCCACAGCTCGGGGCTGAGCTGGCCGGTGCGCAGCTTCTGGGAGTCCACGCTCGCCATCGAGGACAGGAGCCGCTGGACGACCTCCTCGCGGCTCATCTCCAGGGTGAAGATGGCCACCGGGTGGCTGTTCTCGGCGATGTTCTGGGCGATGTTGAGCGCCAGGGCGCTCTTGCCCATCGAGGGCCGCGCGGCGATGACCACGAGGTTGGCCGGATGGAGCCCTGCGAGCATCCGATCGAGGTCCCGGAACCCGGTGGGGAGGCCGGTGATCTCGTCACCGCGGCTGCCGAGCTCCTCGATCTTCTCGAGCGTCGGCTGAAGGAGCGGGCCGAGCGCCTGGAGGCCGTCGCCGACCTTCTTCTCGGCGACCCTGAAGATCTCCTGCTCGGCCGAATCGAGGACCTCGGCGATCGGTCGCTCCGTGCGCAGGGCCAGCGACCCGACCTCCGCGCCGGCCTTCATGAGGCGGCGCCGCGCCGACGTCTCGTCGACGATGTCTGCGTAGTAGCCGATGTTCGACGTGGTCGGCACGCCGTCGAGCAGCGCGGTGAGGTAGGCGACGCCGCCGACCCGCTCGATCTGGTTCGTCCGGCGCAGGTGATCCGCGACGGTGATGGCATCGATCGGCTGATTCGCGTCGAACAACGCCGTCACCGACTCGAAGATCAGCTGGTGGGACGGCTTGTAGAAGTCCTCGGCCGTGAGCTTCTCGAGGGCCACGTTCGCCGCGTCCGGCGACAGCATCACGGCACCGAGGACGGATTCCTCCGCGTCGAGATTGTGTGGCGGGACGACCGCGCCCCGCGTCCGCGGGCCCTCGAGCTGCGTCGTCACGTCATACCCCCAGGATCATGTCGTTGCGACGCATCGGCTCAGACCCCTCGTGTCATGCCGGGATGACGTCCAGTGTCAGGGGGAACTCGACCTCGGGATGGGGCCGGATCCGCACCTCGTGCAGCCCGATCTCCTTGATCGGCGACCGCAGATCGATGTGCTCGTTCGCGACCTCGACACCGGTGAAGGTCATGATCGCCGCCGCGATGTCCTTGACACCGATCGAGCCGAAGAGCTTGCCTTCGTCTGCCGACCGGGCAGCGAGCACGACCCGCGTGCCCACGAGCGACGTCGCCATCGCTTCGGCCTCGGCCTTGACACGACGAAGCTCCTCCTCGC
>DATHYU010000104.1:0-2113 GCA_035458965.1 Acidimicrobiia bacterium
TCACCGCCCACCTCACCGAAACCTGGACGGCCATCACCGAGCTGCTGTCGGGCCTCGACGACGCCCGCTGGCGATCCGCCACGCCGTGCGAGGGCTGGACCGTCCACGACGTCGCCGCCCACCTCGGGCACATGGAGGGGCTCCCCCTCGGGTTCGACCAGCCCGAGCCCCCCGACGAGTTCGACCCCGCTTCGCACTCGGGCATCGATGCCGTGACGGAGGCCGGCGTGGCGGCCCGGCGGTCCTGGAGCCACGCCCACGTGCTCGACGAGATCCGTCGCGCGAGCGCGGGGACGCTGGACCGGGTGTCGCACCTCGACGCCGAGGAGTGGGAGACGGAGCGGTGGGCCTCGCCCATCGGCGTCCTGCCGATGCACCAGGCGCAGGAGATCCGCCTCGCCGACGCCTACGTCCACCTGCTCGACATGCGGCACGGCCTCGGCATGCCGTTGGATCCCACCGAGGAGCCGCTCACCGCCGAGGTCGTGGTCGGGCGCGCCGTGCGGCTGACCGGCTGGGGCGCCGTCAAGGGCGCCCGGCTGCCCGACGGCACCCACATCCGCCTGGACATCGAGGGCGCGGGCGGAACGTCGTCGGACCTCGTGGTCGAGGGCGGTCGGGGAAACCTCGGACCGCCGCACGGCGAGACCACGGACCGGATCGCCGGCACCGGGCTCGCCTACCTCCTCGCCGTCGCCGGTCGCCGCGCGATGGTGGACGCCGCCGGCGGGCTCGACGTGTCGGGTGACGCCGCCGCCGCGCTCCTCGGGGGATACCGGCTCTTCCTGTAGCGCAGCCGGAGCGCCGCTCTCTAGCCTCGCCACGCAATGACGACCTCGGTGAAGAACGACGACCGCACCATCTTCGGATGGGCGATGTACGACTGGGCCAACTCGGCCTACTCGACGGCGGTCGCCGGCGCGATCCTCCCGGCGCTGTTCGTCGACGAGATCGTCCCCGAGGAGGGCTTCGAGATCTTCGGCCGCGCCCTCAGCGGCGAGACCCTCTGGGCGGCCGTCGTCGGCATCGGCGCGTTCGTGCTCTTCCTCGCCACCCCGGTGCTCGGCGCCATGGCCGACTTCTCGGCGACGAAGCGCCGGTTCCTCCGGGTCTTCGCCACGTTCGGCTCCCTCGTCAGCGTCCTGCTCGCCCTCATGGGGCCCGGTGACGTCGTCCAGACCCTCGGGCTCTTCCTCGTGGCCCAGATGGGGTTCGTCGGCGCCAACGTGTTCTACGACGGCTTCCTGCCCGACATCTCGACGGACGACACGATCGATCGGATCTCGTCGCGCGGCTTCGCCCTCGGGTACATCGGGGGCGGCGTCCAGCTGCTCGCGGCCGCCGTGATCATCGTCCTGCACGAGAGCCTCGGGCTCACGGAGGCCGACGCCGCTCGAGTGGGGGTGGCGATGGCCGGCATCTGGTGGCTGCTCTTCGGCTGGTGGTCGATGAGCCGCTTCCCCGAGACCGGGAGGCGCCAGACGCTGCCCCCTGATCTCCAGGGCAAGCCGACGATCGTGGCCTACACCCGGATCGGCCTGCGCCGCACCACCCGGACCGTCCGCAAGCTCTGGGGCTTCCCCCAGCTGTTGCTCTTCGTCGTCGCCTTCATGTTCTACAACGACGGGGTCCAGACGACGATCAACCTCACGGCCGTGTACGCCTCCGACACCCTGAACCTGGAGGCGGAGACCATCCTCATCGCCTTCCTCATCGTCCAGTTCATCGCGTTCTTCGGGGCGCTCGGGTTCGGCGTCGTCGCCGACCGGCTCGGGACGAAGCAGGCGATCCAGGCGTCCCTCGTGGTCTGGTGCCTCGTGGCCATCGGGGCGTTCGCCCTCCCCGAGGAGTCGGCGCTCCCCTTCTACGGGCTCGCCGCCGTGGTCGGCTTCATCCTCGGCGGCGTCCAGGCCCTCAGCCGCAGCCTCTACGGGTCGATGATCCCCGAAGAGGCCTCCGCCGAGTTCTACGGCTTCTACTCGGTGTTCTCGAAGTTCTCGGCGATCTGGGGGCCGCTGATCTTCGCCGTCATCTCGGCGTCGTCCGGCTCCGGCCGTCCGGCGATCCTGTCGATCATCGCGTTCTTCATCATCGGGATGATGCTGCTCGGCAG
>DATHYU010000105.1:0-4482 GCA_035458965.1 Acidimicrobiia bacterium
GCGGACGAGAACCACCACTTCATGTTCTATCGCGGTGTTGCCAAGGCCATGCTCGATCTGGCCCCCGAGATCATGCTCGACGCCATGCACCGGGTGCTGAGCACCTTCCAGATGCCCGGCACCACGATCCCGGGGTTCGTCCGGCGGGCCGTCGAGATCGCCAAGGCGGGCGTCTACAACCTGCGGATCCATCACGACCGGGTGCTCGTTCCCGTCATCCGAGATTGGGGCGTCGAGCAGATGACCGGGTTGAGCGTCAAGGCCCAGGAGCTCCAGGAGAAGGTTCTCGAGATCCCGGCGAAGGTCATCCGTCGGGCCGAGATCGTGGAGCGCCGCCTCGGCATCGTCTCGACCTGATCGCAAGCCCTCTAGGCGGCGAGGGCTCCTGCGAACACCTGCCAGGCGAGAGCCGACTTGGCGGTGAGGCTCAAGATGACGTAGACGAACTCGCCGAAGGCGTAGTCGGCCCACCGTCCGCGCCGGCGGTACTGCAGGACCATGTTGACCGCGAAGCTGTTGAAGAAGACGAACAGCGTCACGAAGATCACGTACACGAACGCCGGCGGAGCCTCGGACTGACCGGGGGTCACGAGGAAGATCCCGATGGCGACCCACGGCACGGCCCCGGCGATGACGCCGAACCAGTACGGAAGCCAGCCGCTCCCTCCCGGGGACTCGTACTTCTCCTGGAGCCAGCCGAACAGGATCATCGAGGCGTTCACTCCGAACAGCGCGATCAGAGCGGAGATGTCGGAGATCCCGGTCAGCATGGCGATGAGCACGACCATGAGCGACGAGCTCAGCGAGTACTCGATCCACCGTGCGTAGTTCCGTTGCTGGTCCAGATTGCGGATGTACCAACCGAAGACCGGCGGAGAGACGATCGCGAAGTGCGCGATCGCCGAGAGGAACAGGAACGCCGCCACGCCCCAGCCGAGGTCGACCCTGAAGAGCTCGGAGAGCTCCGGCGGCTCGAGCCCGGGGGCGTTCGTGAGGAAAGTTGCGGTCACGGGCAGCGAGAACCCGTTCGACAGTGCGACGACGGCGATGCCCTGCGCGGCGTGGAGCACGCCCATGGCGAGGTTCCAGCGGCGGAGACTCTGAATGCGACCCTGATCCATGGGCCGAACGGTACGCCGATCTCATTCCCTACTCCAGCGCTCGGTGGAAAGGGGGTGCGCTCGGCGACGTTCGACCCGCCGTACCATCCGGCCGATGGAACGAGACCGGCTCCGCCGATGGGCCCTTCGCCTGGAGTATGTGACCATCGGATGGAACGTCGGTGAGGTCGTCGTCACCATCGTGCTCGGTGTCCTCGCCCGGTCGCTCGCCCTCGTGGCCTTCGGCCTGGACGCGGTCATCGAGATCTTCGCCTCGGGGGCCGTCGTTGCCCACCTGCGCGAGCACGAGCCTCCGCCGGAGAGCCTCGCCCGAACCCACCGGCACATCGGCCTCTCGTTCCTCGCTCTCGCCGTGGTGCTGGCGATCGGCGCGATCGTCAGCCTGGCGAACCGGCACGAACCGGACGAGAGCATCGTCGGCATCGTCTATCTGGCGATGGCGACCGTGGCCATGCTCTCGCTCGCCATCGCCAAGCGGCGCATCGCCCTTCGGCTCGGCGACGGTCCCCTGGCCGCGGAGGCCGGGGTGACCTACCTCGACGCAGCGCTGGCGGCGTCCATCCTGACGGCCCTCGTCCTCAACGCCGTGGCCGGTTGGTGGTGGGTCGACGCCGTCGCCACCCTCGTCGTGGCCGCCGTCGCCGCCAACGAGGGCCGGGAGAGCTTCGAGGACGCTCGCAAGGCCCTCGAGACCTAGACATCTTCGTCAAGCCGACCTCCGGATCCGTCGAAGGAATCCCGGGACACGAGCGAGGATCGGCGGTACGCACCCGATGGGCGACGAAGGATCCCGTCGCGACACGCGGCGGTTGCGCATCTGGCTGCTCACGGCGGCGATGGCCGCGGTGGGCGCCCTCGCGATCGCCTTCGCCGGGACCTTCGATCCCATCCCGGGGCGTCCCCTCGATGCCCCATGGTGGGCCATCGCCGTCGGGTTCGCCGTCGCCGAGCTCCTGGTCATCCACCTGCACGTGCGGTCCGACGCCCACTCGATCTCACTCTCGGAGATCCCCTTCGCCTTCGGGCTCGCCCTCGGAAGTCCGCTCGCCCTCGTCGTCGGCCGTCTCGTCGGGTCGGGCGCGATCCTGGTCGTCCATCGTCGACAGCAGCCGACCAAGCTGGCCTTCAACGTCGCGTTGATGGCCCTCGAGACGGGAACGGGGATCTTGGTGTTCCGTTCCGTGCTCGGCTCTTTCTCCCCCGTCGAGCCCCTCGGCTGGGTCGCCCTGTTCCTCGGCCTCTCCGCCACGCTCACGATGGGTGTCGGAGCCGTCACCGTCGCGTTGGCGCTCAACGATCGAACCCGGGGGATCTGGGAGGTAGCCCGATCCATGGGTGCCGGGGTCTTCATCGGCACCGTGACGTCCCTCATGGCCATCGTCGCGGTGACGGTCGTGTGGTCCGAGCCCTGGGGCGCCGTTCCGGTGACCGTCATAGGGGGGTTGGCCGCCATCGCCGTCAGGGTGTACCGGTCGCTCAGCGAGCGGTACGAGGATCTCGAGGCGGTGTACGCGTTCGGACACGCCATCGAGAATGCCGCATCCCCGGACGATCGGATCGGGAGCGCCCTGCACCACGTGCGGGATCTCATGCGCGCCGACGTCGCCGAACTGGCGGTCGGGGAGACCGCCTGTCGCGTCGTGGTCGGTGAGCCGGGGGTCGCTCTGCTCGATGATCCCGGTGCCGTCCCCCATCCCGGGCGGGTGCCGCGAGGCCTTCTCCGGGTCCGGGCCGAGGATCTGCGGCATTTCGGTCGTCCGGTCGATCAGGCGGTGGTGGTTCCCGTCCCCACGACCGACGGCGAGGACGGCTGCCTCGTCGTTGCAGCCCCGCTGACGACCTCGCGAGGCTATGACGCCGACGATGTCCGGCTGCTCGAGATCCTGGCCCGCCAGCTCGGTCAGACATTGGAGCATGAGCGGCTCGTGGCCCGGCTCCGGGACGAACTGGCCTCCCGGGAGCATCGCGCCACGCACGATGCCCTCACCGGGCTCCCGAACCGGCAGTGGTTCGTCGATGCCGTCCAGGACCTGCTCGCCGCCGATGAGCGCTTTGCCGTAGCGCTCGTCGATCTCGACCGTTTCCGCGAGGTCAACGACACCCTCGGCCACCAGCACGGTGACCAGCTCATCGCCGAGGTCGCCGATCGGATCGGCGCAGCGCTCCTCGACGGAGAGGTCGTCGCCCGGTTCGGCAGCGACGAGTTCGGGCTGGTGCTCCGGCCCGAGGACGGTGTGGTCGGCGCCCTCGACCGAGCCCGGTCGGTCCGCGAGGCACTCTCGGCCCCCTTCGAGTCCGAAGGGTTCACCTTCGAGGTCCTGGCGAGCATCGGTATCGCCCTTGCCCCCGAGGACGGATCGGAGCCGCAGACGCTCGTTCGGCGGGCCGATGTGGCGATGCACGAGGCCAAGCGTGTCGGCTCCGGATACGAGGTGTACGACTCGCAGCGCGACCGCTACAGCACCCGCCGTCTCGTCGTCGCCGGCGAACTCCGCACGGCGATCGTCGAGGGACTCGTCGAGGTCCATTACCAGCCGAAGCTCGCGGTGTCGGATCTGCGCGTCGTCGGTGTCGAGGCGCTGGCCCGGTGGACGCATGACCGCCTCGGCCCGGTACGTCCCGACGAGTTCGTCGCCGTCGCAGAGCAGACGGGCCTGATTGCTCCTCTCACCGAACTCGTGCTGCGAACCGCCCTCGAGGATCTCGCCAAGCTCCACGCCGACGGCCACGATTTCGGGATGGCGGTCAACGTCGCCGCCCGGTCGCTATCGGATCCCGGGCTCCCGACCCTCGTGGCAGCCATCGTCGAAGACACCGGCGTCGATCCGCGGCTGCTGACGCTCGAGGTCACCGAGACGATGGTCATGAACGAGTCGCCCCGAACCAGCGCGGTCCTGTCGGCCCTGGACGAGATCGGCGTGCGTCTGTCGATCGACGACTTCGGCACCGGCTACTCGTCGCTCGCCTACCTGACGAGGCTTCCGGTCGACGAGGTGAAGATCGACCGCGCCTTCGTCGGCAACATGGCCGTCGAGCACCGACACGGCAAGATCGTCCGCTCGACGACCGACATGGCGCACGCCCTCGATCTCGAGGTCGTGGCGGAGGGTGTCGAGAATCGCGCCACGCTCGAGCTCTTGCGGGCTGCACGGGCCGACGTCGCACAGGGGTACTACTTCGCCCGTCCGATGCCGCGGGATGCCCTGGTGGAGTGGCTCGCCGACGGCGGCGCCACCGGACTGGGCTAGGGGACGCCACCGGGTCGGGCTCGGGGACTAGTGCCTTTGTGCCATTCCCCGATTCCCCCTGCAGCCGGATTCGGGCAGACCGATAACTACCCAGAGTGGCCATCAACACCACT
>DATHYU010000106.1:0-4852 GCA_035458965.1 Acidimicrobiia bacterium
GTTCCTCCCGCCCCGAGGGTACCCCCGCATGGTCACGGCGGTCCTCCACACCGGAGGCCGGGCGGACGTGGGTGGTTGCCCCGAGGCAGGCGTCAGCCGGCGATGCCGCCCTCGGTCATCGGATAGAGGTCGAGGGCCGCGTCGAGCTCCGCCTCGGGCAGGACGCCGCGCTCGAGCGCGACCTCCCGGACGCCGCGACCGGAGGCGAAGGCTTCCTTGGCGATCGCCGCGGACTCGTCGTACCCGATGATGGGAGCGAGCGCGGTGATGATGATGATGTTCTGGCCGAGCAGCGCCGCAGCGCGGTCCTCGTTGGCCTCGATCCCCTCGATGCACTTCTCCCGGAACGCGTCGGACACGTTGGCGAGGAGCTCGGCCGACTCCACGAGGTTGTGGGCCAGCACGGGCATCATCACGTTGAGCTCGAAGTTCCCGTTCGCCCCCGACCAGGCGACGGCGGCGTCGTTCCCGACGACCTGGGCGACCACCTGCATGACCGCCTCGGCCATCACGGGGTTCACCTTGCCCGGCATGATCGACGAGCCGGGCTGGGTGGCGGGCAGCACGATCTCCCCGATCGCGGTCCGAGGTCCGCTGCCCAGCCAGCGGACGTCGTTGGCGATCTTGAACAGCGACACCGCCACCGTCCTGAGTGCCCCGGACGCGAACACCGCGGCGTCCTTGGCCGCCTGGGCCTCGAAGTGGTCGTCGGCCTCCCGGAAGGGGTGGCCCGTGCGGTCGGCGATCCGGGTGATCACGTCTGCTGCGAACCCCTCGGGAGCGTTGATGCCGGTGCCCACGGCGGTTCCCCCGAGCGCCAGCTCCTCCAAGCCCCCCAGCGCCGTCGTGACACGCTCGATGCCTTTGCGGATCTGCGTCGCGTACCCGCCGAACTCCTGGCCGAGACGCACAGGGGTCGCATCCATGAGGTGGGTGCGGCCCGACTTCACGATGGGATCGAAGGCCTCGGCCTTGGCCTCGAGGGCGACCGCGAGTCGCTCGAGGGCGGGAATCGTGTCCCCCCGGAGCGTCGCCACGGCGGCGATGTGGATGGCCGTCGGGATCACGTCGTTGGAGGACTGGCCGGCGTTCACGTGGTCGTTGGGGTGGACGAGACGGCTTCCCCGCTCGCCGCCGAGCAGCTCGGTCGCCCGGTTCGCGATGACCTCGTTGGCGTTCATGTTCGACGAGGTGCCGGATCCCGTCTGGAACACGTCCACGACGAACTGGTCGTCGTGGACGCCTGCGACGACCTCGTCGGCGGCCCGGGCGATCGCCGCGGCCGTGTCGCGGTCCACGATCCCGAGATCGGCGTTGACCTCGGCGGCCGCCCCTTTGACGAGGCCGAGCGCCCAGATCAACCGGCGTCCGAATCGCAGGTTCGAGATGGGGAAGTTGTCCACGGCACGCTGCGTGGACGCTCCGTAGTAGGCATCGTCGGGGACCTGGACCTCCCCCATCGAGTCACGTTCGATCCTCATGCGTCCTCCTTCGTGCCCGCCTCCAGCGCATCGACCAGGGCGGTGAGATAGGCGTCGTACAGAGTCTTGCTGCGATGAGCCGAGTGGGGGGCATCATCGAGCACGCGGTAGGTGATCCGTGGGTTCTCGGTGGCGAGCCACTCGCCGATCGTCACGGGGAGGATCCCTCCGGCGAGCGGATCCGATCCCAGGATCACGGTGTCCGTGTCCAGGGCGGCCGTCTCGGCGAGCACGTTCCACGGCACGTTGTCGCGAACGGTCTGCTCGATGATCTCGGGCATCGTCTGGCGGAGCGAGAGCACCTTGAGCCGGGCATCCTCGGGGTGATACCAGGGATACTGCTCGAGGACCCACGCCGGGGTCATCGGCCCCTCGAAGTCGGGCAGGAGCCACCGCAGCACCTCGTCGACGTCGGTGGCGGTCACCACGGCCGGGTCCTGAAGCACCAGCCGGTTCGCGAAGCCCCGATCCTCCGCTGCCAGGACGGCGATCGCCGCGCCCATCGAGTGGCCGACGACGGCGTCCCAGGCGCTGCCCAGGGGCCGGAGGTCGTCTGCGTACTCGACGAACCGGTACGACGAAGCCATGGGGCTCTCGCCGTGACCGCGGAGGTCGGGGGCGAACACCGACCACCCGCGGGCGGCCAGATCCGGCCCGACCCGCCACCAGCCGGATCCCGCCGAGGTGATCCCGTGAAGGAGCAGCACCCGAAGGTCGCCATCGCCCCAGCGGTGGACGTGCAGGGTCACGGCCATCAGACCGTCACCACCAGGGCGACGAGGTTGACGACGATCGCAACGGCGCCGATCACCCGCCAGAGCGCCACCGGTGCCCGTGCGGAGAGACCCAGGTACTCGAGCGACGCCCCGAGGGTGCGAGCGCCGCCCGCCGGCGCCCAGGTTGCCTCGGAGGTGCGGCTCCGCACGAGGAGCACCAGATTGAAGGCGACGGCGATGAGGCCGCCGGCGGCGACGACGACCACCAGGGCCGCGTAGAGGCCACGCAGGGCGAGCAGACCGGCGACGAGGAAGAGGAGATCGAGGAGGAACAGGGACCAGACACGGAACCAGGCATCCCGACGGCTCTTCGGACCGTACTTCGCCATGCTCCCCCCGGCTCGTGGCCGGCCCGCCTAGAGACCGGCCAGCGGGTCGGTACCCGGTTCCTCGGCGATCACGGCGGACGCCAGCCCGAGCTCCTTGCGAAGCGTGTCGTACCCCTTCGCCTCGAGCTCGTCGGCGAGCTCCGGACCACCCGACCGGACGATCCTGCCGGCCATCATCACGTGGATGCGGTCGACGTCCATGTACCGGAGGATGCGGCTGTAGTGGGTGATCACGAGGACACCGCGGTTGGGGCTGCGAAGCTCCTCGACGGTGGCCGCGACCTCGCGAACGGCATCGATGTCGAGGCCCGAGTCGATCTCGTCGAGCACCGCCACCTTGGGGGCGAGGGCGAGAAGCTGGAGCATCTCCGAGCGCTTCTTCTCCCCTCCCGACAGGCCTTCGTTGACCGGGCGATCGAGGAATCGCTCCATGCCGAGCCGGGTCACGGCGGCGTCGAAGCGGCCCCGGAGGGCGTCGGCGTCGCTGGTCGCCCCGGCGATCTCGTCGAGCAGCTCGGTGAGGGTGACGCCGGGGATCTCGACGGGGTACTGGAAGCCCTCGAAGAGGCCCGCCCGGGCCCGCTCGTGGATCGGCCGGCCGAGCACCTCGGCTCCACCGACGAGCGCCGAGCCCTCCGCCGCGTACCCGGGCTTGCCCATCAGCACGTGGCAGAGCGTCGACTTGCCGGACCCGTTCGGTCCCATGAGGGCGTGGACCTCACCGAAGGGGACGTCGAGGTCGACGCCTTTGAGAATGTGGAGGTCGCCGAGGCGGGCCTCGAGGGAGCGAACGGTGAGCGCGGTCGCGGTCATGCGGGCACCTCGTGCAGTCTCAGGAAGACGTCGCCGTCCACGACGTCGGTGTCGTACACCCGGACCGGCCGGGTGGCGGGAAGGGTCCCCTCGCCGGTCTGCAGGTCGAACTCGGCTCCGTGACGAGGGCACTCGACGGAGAGATCGAAGACCTCGCCCTCGGCGAGGGATGCCTCGGCGTGGCTGCATCGGTCGTCGATGGCGTACACGTCGTCGCCGATGCGGAAGACCGCGATCCGCGCACCGTCGACGTCGACTCGGACCCCCCGGCCGTCGGGGAGCTCGGCGAGCGCTGCGATGCGGACACCGTCGGTCATCGCGACTGCCGATCGATGATCCCGGCGTACGTCTCGGTGACGATCGAACGGAGCGCCGGATCGAACTCCTGCTGCGGGAACCGGCCGAGCACGTCCTCGAAGAACCCGATGACCTGCAGTCGGTCGGCGGCGACCGGGTCGAGCCCCCGGCTCATGAGGTAATACCGCTGCTCCTCGTCGAGCGGACCCACGGCCGACCCGTGGCCGCACCGGACGTCGTTGGCGAGGATCTCGAGGTTCGGGACCGAGTGCGCCTCGGCGCCCTCGGACAGGACGAGGTTCCGGTTCGTCTGATGGGCGTTCGTCTTCTGGCCCTCCGGCTCGATGCGGATGAGGCCCGTGAAGACCGACTTGGCCGTGTCGCCCACCGCGCCCTTCAGCGCCATCTCCGACGTCGTGTTCGGAGCCCGGTGATTCATGAAGTACCGGTAGTCGAGCGTGCGGTCGTGGTCGCCGAAGTACACCCCGAGGATCTGGGCGTCGGCGCCGCGGCCTGCGAGGTCGACCGTGAGGTGCATCCGGGCGTTCCGGCCGCCGAGCCCCGCCTCGGCCAGCATCATGGTTCCATCGCGTCCGGCCACCATCCGCTGCAGCGTCACGGAACGGGTGGAGTCGCCGAAGGTCTGGAGGATGGTGAGGCGAGCCCTGGCGTTGGCGCCGCCCACGACGTCGATGACCGGCACGATCGTCGCTGCGACGCCGTCGGCGGAACGCAGTCGCACGACGACCTCGGTCTCGCCTCCGTCCTCGACGACGAGGGCGATTCGCGGGAACGAGACCGCATCGGCCGCCGTCGCCTGGACGTCCACCACGTAGGGCCCGGGGGCGTGCGTGCCGCGCGGGACGTGGATGAAGACCCCGTCGCTCGAGAAGGCCTGGGCCGCCGCCGCGAACCGGTCGAGATCGGCGGGCACCCCGCCGGTCAGGATTCGCTGGAACGCCGGGTCCCCGTACGCCTCGGCGGCCGAGACGACCCGCGCCGGGCCGTCCGATCCCGCCTCGGTCGTCACGCCGTCGACGACGGTGGCCCCGCCGGCGAGGTCGCCGAGGGCGTCGATCATGGAGTCGGGGGGAAGCGGGGAGCCCGGCTCGGCGAGCCCCAGCCGGTCGAGGTCGGTCTCGACCTCGACGTACCG
>DATHYU010000107.1:0-3283 GCA_035458965.1 Acidimicrobiia bacterium
TCATGGACATGCTGCGGGAGTCGGGCGATCGCATCGGTGGGAGTCAGGGGTGGGTCATCGCCGTCTCGATCCTCGTCGCGATCGCCATTGGCTCCCGGGCGGTCGCCGCCCTCCAGAAGGCGCTCGCCGCGGTGGAGAATCGCACCGAGGTGCGGCCCGGCCTGCAACTCAGGGTCGTCGCCGTGGCGCTGACGCTCGCCGGTGGATCGGCCCTCCTGCTCACGTCGTTCCTCCTCGTGGGTGGCCGGCGCCTCATCGAGTTCCTCGTCGAGATCACGGGTGTCGAGGTTCTGACGACGATCTGGATCTGGCTGCGGATACCGGTCTCGGCGATCGGGCTCTATCTGTTCCTGCTGGCGCTGTACCACTGGGGACCTCCGCGGCCCCTGCCCCGGGCGCCGCTGGCCGCGCTCGTCGCGACGGCGGGCGCCGTGCTGGCAAGCCTCGGCTTCGGCCTCTACCTGCGGCTCTCCCCGGAGCTCGGTGCCACGATCGGCGTGCTCGGAACCGTGGCGATCGCGCTCATCTGGCTGTACGTCGGCACCTTCATGATCCTGTTCGGGGCCGTGCTCGTCGCCTACCTGCTCCGATGGCAGGTCGGTGACGTGAGCCCCGGCGACGCCGACGGCGGGAGCGAGGCGGGATCGTGAGGCTGTTCGACGAGGATGCCCGCGCCGGGCTCCGTCTGCTCGCCGAGAGCGCCCGGCTGCACAGGCGGGATCTGGCGCTCTCGATCGTCGGCGCCCTCATCTGGATGACGATGATCATCAGTGTTCCGTACCTCAGCCGGCTCGTGATCGACGATGCGATCCTCGCCGGCGACGTGGACCGGCTGCCGCTCCTCGCCGGGTTGCTCGTCGGGGCGGGCGTGCTGCTCGGCGTCGGGATCGGCGTGCGCCGGTACTTCGGATTCCGCGTGTCGTATCGCACCGAGGCGGATCTTCGGAACCGGATGTTCGAGCACATCCAGCGGCTCGCCTTCTCCTTCCACGACGTCACGCCGACGGGCGAGCTCATGGCACGGGCCTCGAGCGACCTCTCCCAGGTCCGGCTCATCTTCGCCCTGTTCCCCATCACCCTCGCCAACCTCGCCATGTTCACGACGGTGGTGATCGTCCTGGTCCTCCTCGACCCGGTGCTGGGCCTCGTCGCATCGCTCAGCATCCCGACGCTCCTCATCACGGCCCGGCGGTATGCGGGCAAGGTGCTCAGGCTCTCGTTCGAGGTGCAGCAGCGGCTCGCAGACCTGTCGAAGGTGGTCGAGGAGTCGATCGGGGGCGTGCAGGTCGTCAAGAGCTACGGGCAGGAGGACCAGGAGCAGGGCAAGCTCGAGCACGAGGCGGAGCGGATCTTCGACCGCACGACCCGGCTCGCGAAGATCCGCTCCACGTACGCGCCGATGTTCGAGCTCATCCCCTCGGTCGCGACGGTTGCCGTGCTCTGGGTGGGAGGCATTCGCGTCGCCGGCGGGCAGATGACCCTCGGTGAGTTCGTCGCGTTCACGCAGTACCTCGCCGTTCTGAACTTCCCCTTGCGCATCACGGGGTTCTTCTTCGCCCAGGTGCCGCGGGCCACGGCGGCGGCGTCGCGCATCGAGTCGCTGCTCGCCGAGGATCCGGGGATCGTCGATGCAGCCGACCCCGTCGAGCTGCGGCCGGGGCCCGGCGAGGTCCGCTTCAGCTCGGTCGAGTTCGCGTACGAGCCGGCGAACCCGGTGCTCCAGGGGGTGGATGTCGTGATCCCCGGCGGTTCGTCGGTCGCCCTGGTCGGGGCGACCGGGGCAGGGAAGACCACGCTGGCCCATCTGATCCCGCGATTCCACGACGTCGATGCCGGCGCGGTCACCATCGACGGGACCGACGTCCGCAAGGTTCGCCTCGACGAGCTTCGACGGGAGGTCGCCGTCGTCTTCCAGGAGACCTTCCTGTTCTCGGCGACCGTGCGCGAGAACATCGCGTTCGGCGACCCCGACGCCACCGGCGAGCAGATCCGGCTCGCCGCCCGGCTGGCCCAGGCCCACGACTTCATCATGGAGCTGCCCGACGGCTACGACACGGTCGTCGGCGAGCGAGGGCACTCCCTGTCGGGCGGCCAGCGCCAGCGGGTCGCCCTGGCGCGGGCGGTCGTGCGGGATCCCCGCGTGCTCATCCTCGACGATGCGACGTCCTCGGTCGACGCCATCGTCGAGGCCGAGATGCTGGCGGCCCTGGAGCAGGTGATGGAGGGGCGCACGACGATCATCATCGCCCACCGGACGACGACGCTGTCGCTCGTCGATCGGGTGATCTTCATCGACGACGGAAGGGTGGCCGCCGTCGGCACGCACCGCGAGCTGGTCGTCTCCGTCCCCCGGTACGCCGGGGTCCTCGCCCAGGAGGAGGTGGCGAGATGACGGTCACCCGGCCGCCCGAGGAGATCCGTTCGGGGCGCCTGCTGAGGCGAGCGATGTCGATGGGCCGCGTCCTGGCGCTTCCGGCGCTCGGCGGCGTCCTCGCGGCGGTCGTGGCCACGACCGCCCGGCTCCTCGGGCCGCTCGCCGTGCGCAGCGGCATCGACGGCGGGATCGCCTCGGGGGACCGCGGGCTGATCGCGACGTCGGCGCTCGTCTTCCTCGGCCTGCTCGCCGTGCAGTACGCCGCGCAGCGCGTCGCTCAGTACGCCGTGTCGTGGGTGGGGGAGAGCTTCCTCCGCCTGCTCCGGGGCTCGGTGTTCAGGCACCTGATGCACCTCGACATGGCCTTCTACGGGCGCTCGAAGGCCGGCGTCCTCGTGAGTCGGATGACGAACGACATCGAGTCGATCCAGGAGTTCACCGAGGAGGGGGCGGTCTCGCTCGTGGTGCAGACCCTCACGGTGGTCGGTGTGGCGATCGCCATGCTGCTCGTGGACACGACCCTGGCGCTGCAGATCTTCGTGCTCATCGCCGTGCTCGTGGTCGTCTCGCGGGTCTTCCAGCGATTCGCCGGCCGCGCCTACCGCGAGGTGCGCGAGCAGATCGGCCGGGTGCTCGGTGCGCTCCAAGAGGGCATCACCGGGGTCCGGGTCGTCCAGGCGTTCACCCAGGAGCGGGACCAGGCGGGCACGTTCGGCGGGGTCAACGAGGCGTACTTCGAGGCGAACATGAGCGCGGCGCGGGCGATCGCGTGGTACTTCCCGGTGATCGCCGCGATGCGAACCGTCGGCATCGCCACGGTCCTGTTCTTCGCCGGACGGCGGGTCATCTCCGGCGATCTCACCTTCGGCTCGCTCGTCGTGTTCCTCCTCTACCTGGACTGGTTCTTCC
>DATHYU010000108.1:0-4999 GCA_035458965.1 Acidimicrobiia bacterium
CGCCTCACCCTGAACCCGATCCCGCACATCGACCCGTTCGGATCCGTGATCGTGCCGGGCATCCTCGCCCTCTCGGGAGCCAACGTCTGGGGATGGGCGAAGCCGGTCCCCGTCGTTCCCCAGCGGTTCAAGCACCCCACCGAGGGCATGGCGATCACCGCCCTCGCCGGCCCGGCCACCAACCTGCTCCTGGCCGCCATCGTGGCCCGGATCGGCCCGTTCGTGCAGATCGGGGATCGGATCGGCGTGACGGAGAGCGGGCTCTGGGCCCGATACGTGTTCTTCGTGATGTTCGTCAACGTCGCGCTCGCCGTCTTCAACATGCTGCCGATCCCGCCCCTCGACGGGAGCCGCCTGCTCCCGCTCGTCCTCAGCGACCGGGGGCGAGCCGTGTACCACCGCATCTCGGAGTACGGCTTCCTCATCCTGCTGGCCATCGTGCTGATCTTCGACCAGCTCCTCGAGCCGGTCGGGGACCTGATCGCCTGGATCGTCCGGGGGCTGGTGTGATCGGCCATCTGCGCCACCTGGCAGTCCGCTTCTTCGAGGTGCTGCGCACCCGCGCGCTCACGCCCGCCGAGCAGGCGCAGGTCGACGGCTGGCTCCGGCCCGCGGAGGGGCCGCTCTTCTGGTCCCAGCAGGCCGCCGACCAGCGGCACGCCTACGACGCGGCCCGGTCCTGCTCCCGAGCGCGACCCGACCGGCCCGATCTCGTGCGCGCCGCCCTGCTCCACGACGTCGGCAAGCGCCATGCCGGCCTGGGGATCGCAGGACGGGTGACCGCCTCCCTCCTGCGAATCGCCCGGCTGCCCGCCCCTGGCCGGCTCGGCACCTACCTCGACCACGGGCGAATCGGCGCCGCGGAGCTCGCCGACACGGACGCCGAGGCGATCGTCGTGCACTTCACCCGCAGCCATCACCAGGCAGAGGCGCCCCCCGGCATCGACCCTGCGGACTGGGCGGTCCTGCGGCGGGCGGACGGCGAGTGAGGCCCTCCGAACCACCACCCCAGGGGCGGCCATCGAAAGGCGGCCGCGCGCGTCCGCACCCCGCTACGGTGACGGTCCGACGATGAGCTACGACATCCGGACCCCGGTGTTCGAGGGGCCGCTGGATCTGCTGCTCCAGCTCATCACGGCGCGCCGTCTCGACGTCACCGAGGTCTCGCTGACCGAGATCGTCACCGAGTACCTCGCCTTCCTGCAGCTCGCCGAGGATCTCGACCTCGAGATCACGAGCGAGTTCCTCGTGATCGCCTCCACGCTCATCCAGTTGAAGGCCCGCCGGCTGCTCCCCGGCGACGCCGACGTGGACCTCGACGAGGAATTGGCGCTCCTCGAGGAACGCGACCGCCTCCTCTCGCGCCTCCTCGCCTGCCTGACGTTCCGGGACGTGGCCGCGGTCATCGCTCATCGGCTCGAGACGACCGGTGACCTGATCCCGCGGCTGGCCGGCCTCGACGACGACATCCGCCCTCTGCCGCCGGAACTGCACCTCGAGACGACCGTGCGAGAGCTGGTGGGCATCGCCGCGGGCGTCATCGGACGCCGTCGCGAGCCGGACCTCGATCATCTCGACCTCGATCTCCCGTCGGTCACGGCGGCGATCGGCGACATCCGCGAGCGGGTGCGCGTCGAGCTCGAGATCGACTTCGACCGCCTCACCGACCACCTGGGCCGCTCCGTCGAGGTGGTCGCCTACTTCCTCGCCGTGCTCGAGCTCGCCAGGTGGGGGATGATCGAGGCCTCCCAGAACGACTTCGCCTCGCCCATCGTCCTCCGCCATCGCGCCGAGGCCGCCGCCCTCGACGTCGTCAGCGAGTGGCACGGATGAGCGACCGGCTGGCCGCCGTCGAAGCCATCCTGTTCGTGGCCGAGACACCCGTCCCGGTCAGCGAGATCGCCGAGGTCCTCGAGATCGGCGTGCCAGAGGTGAAGCGCACCCTCGCCGAGCTCGGCGAGTCCCTCGCCGAGCGACGCAGCGGCCTGGTGCTCCGGGAATCGGGCGGCGGGTGGCGGCTGTACACCCGGCCCGACCTCAAGCCCTATCTCGAGCGGTTCGCCACGAGCGTGACGGCCACCCGCCTCTCGAAGGCGGCGCTCGAGACCCTCGCCGTCGTCGCCTACCGCCAGCCCGTCACGCGTGCCCAGGTGTCCGACATCCGCGGCGTGGACTCGGACCACGCCCTGCGCACCCTCGAGCGCCGGGGACTCGTCGACATCGTCGCCACGGCGCCCGGTCCCGGCCAGGCGGCACTGTTCGGGACGACCGATCTGTTCCTCGAGAAGGTGGGGCTCCGGGACCTCGAGGAGCTCCCACCCCTCGCCGACCACATCCCGCCCTCCGACGTCGTGGACGACCTGGAGCGGCCGCTTCGCCCGGAGGCGTCATCGAACGACTCCAGAAGCTGATCGCCCACTCGGGCATCGCCTCGCGGCGGGCCGCCGAGGAGCTCGTCAAGGAGGGCAGGGTGACCGTCGACGGGGCCCTCGCCCACCTGGGCCAGAAGGTCGACGTGGCAACGGCCCGCGTCTCGGTCGACGGCATCCCGCTCCCGGTGCGCCCCGACCTCGTGTACCGGCTCCTGAACAAGCCTGCCGGCGTCGTGAGCACCGCCGACGACCCGCAGGGACGAAGGACGGTCGTCGACCTCGTCGAGGCCCCGACGCGGGTCTATCCCGTGGGACGGCTCGATGCCGACTCCGAGGGCCTGCTGGTCGTGACGAACGACGGCGACCTGACGGAGCGCATGACCCATCCCCGCTACGGCGTGACGAAGACCTACCTGGCCCGCGTCGGGGGCGTTCCCTCTCGCACCGCGCTCCGCGCGCTCGTCGACGGCGTCGAGCTCGACGACGGTCCGGCCAGCGCCGTGTCGGCACGGGTCCTCGACACCCACGGCGGCGAGGCCCTGGTCGAGATCGTCATGATCGAGGGCCGCAATCGCGAGGTGCGCCGAATGTGCGACGTCATCGGCCACCCGGTCCTCCGGCTCGTCCGCACCGCGATCGGGCCGCTCCGCGACCGTGATCTCAAGCCGGGGGAGTGGCGGGATCTCACCGTGGACGAGGTCCGGGGCCTGTACGCCGCCGCAGGCGTGTCAGACTGAGCCCCATGCCGACGACGACCCTCCGAGGCCCCGCCGGGCCGTTCATCGCCGACGCCGGCGTGCCCGGCGACAAGTCGCTGTCGCATCGCGCCCTCTTCCTGGCGGCCATGGCCGACGGCGAATCCCGGGTCACCGGCCTCGGGCCGGGACGCGACGTGGCCTCCACGGCAGCGGCCCTGCGGCTCCTCGGCGCCACCGTCGGGAACGGCAGGGTGAGCAGCGGTGGCATCGGCGCGTGGAGGGATGCGGGAGCCCCGATCGACGCCGGCAACAGCGGCACGACCCTGCGGCTCCTCGCCGGGGCGCTCGCCGGACGCCCCTTCCGCTCGACACTGGTCGGGGACGAGTCCCTGATGCGGAGGCCGATGGGGCGGCTCGTCGGTCCGCTGGGAGCGCTGGGCGCCCGGGTCGAGACCTCCGACGCCGCCACGCCGCCCGTGTCCGTCGGCGGCGACCGGCTCGTCGGAGCCGACGTGACCATTCCGATCGCCTCGGCACAGGTGCGCAGCGCCGTCGCGCTCGCCGCCCTCCAGGCCGAGGGTGCGTCGACCATCGACTCACCGCCCGGGTATCGGGACCACACCGAACGCTGGCTCATGAGCCTCGGGCTCGGCGAGCGCCTCGAGGGCGAGCGATTCCGGGTCCACCCCGGACCGGTTCCGCCGGCCGTCTACGACGTCCCGGGTGACCCCTCGTCCGCCGCCTACCTGCTGGCCGCCGCCGCGCTGGCTCCCGGGGCGTCGGTCACCGTGCGCCGGATCAGCCTGAATCCCGGGCGGAGCGGGTTCATCGACGTGCTCCGGGCGATGGGGGTCGACGTCGCGATCGAGGTCACCGGAGACGTGCTCGGCGATCCCGTCGGCGACGTGCGGGTCCGGGGGGCCGCATTGAGCGGCGTGCGCATCGACGGCGACCTCGTGGCCCGCACCCTCGACGAGATCCCCCTCCTGGCGGTCCTCGCCGCCGCAGCAGAGGGCGAGACGGTGGTCGCCGACGCGGTGGAGCTCCGGGTCAAGGAGAGCGACCGGGTGGCCACGACGGTCGCGATGCTGCGAGCGCTCGGCGCCGAGGCCGAGGAGGCGGAGGACGGCTTCCGCGTCGTCGGCGGCTTCCTGTCGCCGGGCGAGGTCGAATCCGAGGGAGACCACCGGATCGCCCTCGCGGCCGCCGTCGCCGCCCCCGTGGCGGGCGAGGTGACGATCGACGGGTTCGAGGCCACCGACGTGTCGTGGCCGGGCTTCGCCGAGGTTCTGGAGCAGGTGTGGGCGTCGTCGCGATAGACGGGCCCAGTGCCGTCGGGAAGAGCACGCTGGCGCGAGCGCTCGCCGGCCACCTCGGGATCGCGCACCTCGACACCGGCTCCTACTACCGCGCCGCGACGCTCGCGGTGCTCCGTTCCGGCGTCGCGATCGACGATTCGGACGCCGTGGTCCGTACCGTCGAGTCTTCGGATCTCGACGTCGTCGCAGGGGTCATCCACCTCGACGGCATGCCCGTCGTGGCCGAGGTGCGCTCCGACGACGTGACCGCCGCGGTGTCTGCGGTCTCCGCGTTCGCGGCCCTGCGGGCCGTGGTCGTCGCTCAGCAGCGCGCCTGGGTGAAGCGGCACGGGGGGTCCGCCGTGGTCGAGGGACGCGACATCGGGACCGTCGTGTTCCCCGACGCCGAGGCGAAGATCTACCTGACCGCGCGGCCGGAGGTCCGCGCCAGGCGCCGCATGGGTGACGCCGAGGCCGCCGGCAAGGCACTCGACGAGCTCGTGGAGGAGCTGCGAAGGCGCGACGAGGCGGACTCGACCCGGGAGGCCTCGCCGCTGCGGCCCGCCGACGACGCCGTGGTGCTCGACACGAGCGACCTCACGCTCGAGGAGGTCGTCGCCGAGGCGATCCA
>DATHYU010000109.1:0-3212 GCA_035458965.1 Acidimicrobiia bacterium
GGTCCTCCGACGGGTGAGCGGGCCCCACGCGCGCTCGGGCGTCGAGCATACCGAGGCTCCGCAGCCGACGCCGAACATGGGGTCAGTTCCGCCGCCGGGGCCCGCGAAGGTCGGAGACATCGGCCTCCGTGTCGACGTCCCTGGGCGGCAGATGGTCGACCCGGACGTCGGCCACCCACTCGGAATGGGCATCGAACAGGCGCGCAGGCTCGGGGTCGCCTTCGAGGCTCATGAGGCGCGGCCACAGCGACCGGTCCACCAACAAGGGCGTTCCGCGCTGATACCGGTACTTGGGAGCGGCGACGGGTGCCGATCCGGCATCCATGGCCTCGACGAGCGCCTCCGGCACATCGGTGGGAATCGACGGCTCATCGCCGAGGACGATGAACACCCGCTCCGTTCGGCCTCGAGTGAGCAGGTCCAAACCGACGCGCAGCGATGAGGCGAGGCCCTCCTCCCACTCGGGGTTCTCGACCACTGTCGAGGGTCCGAGGTCGACGGCCTCGAGGATGTCTTCGACAGAGGCCCCGAGCACGACGACGACCTCGTCGACCGGCCAGGTCCACACATCGGCGATGACCCGTTCCAGCATGGGCCGGCCGTCGACGTCGACGAGTTGCTTCGCATGGCCGAGGCGGCTGGAGCCGCCGGCGGCGAGGACGAGGGCTGCAGTGATCACGTCCCCAGGCTAGGAGGCCTGAGGCCCTCTCCGATCTCCGCCGTGTCAGCCTTCCCGGCAGAGACCGATGATGGTCGGCTCACCACCGACGTAATCGAAGAAGACGAGCCACGCGGTCTGTTCGAGCCGATCGCGGCCTTGGAGATCCGCCCCGATGGAGATCGCATGGAAGTTCGTGAACTCCACCGGGACGACGGTCGACGGCACGCTGGCACCATCCAGCAGAAGCTCCCGCTGAGGACGATCCCAGGCGTCGAGAACGCTGGTCGCCACGGCGAAGTCGAAGGTGCCCTCGAAGTCCGGGAACGCCGGGTTGCGCCCCTTCCAGACCCGGACCTCGCGATCCTCGTCGAGCAGCGTTCCGAGGCGATCGTGCGGGTAGTGGGCGAGCGGGCCGTGGTGGGAGATGCTCAGACCCAGCGGCGAGACGTACGGGCGCAGGTCGCCGCGCACGCGGAGTGCGGCGATGAATCCTTCGAGCACCTCTGTCGGCATCGAGTCCTCCCGGAAACCCGACCGATCGACGTGTTCGGTCACGTTGCGGGCGGGCACCCAGCCGGCGCCCTTCGGTGTGAGCACCTCGGTCCAGTCACCCTCGGGATCGTGGGTCACCCGGCCGGTGGCCTCGATCCGGCGGTCGGTCGCGAGGAACCTGTGCAGGACGGCACCCGTTCCAGGATGCTCCTGCGCCGAAACGCGAGCCCCCTGGGGAGCCATGACGATGGCGAGATACCGCTTCCCGTGCCTGCGCCGGCGAAGTCCGGGCAGGAGGCGGCCGAGGAACCCCACATTCACGGCACCGCCCAGGAGCAGCGACCACAGCACGGCGCCGCCGAGGAGGCCGAGCGGCACCCGGAGCACGTGGAGAGACTGGACGACGGTGCCGAGGACGAGTTGGGTTCCGGCGGAGGTGTCCAGGCTCGTGACGTCGAAGGACCCGGTTTCGTCGGGAGTCCACGCGAGGCCGTCGATCGCAAGACGCTGGACGAGCGGCTCGTGCACGGTGATCTCGATCGTCGCCGTGGCCTCGTTCCCGGCCGGATCCACGACCGAGTATGCGAAGGACAGGGTCCCGGTGAAGCCGTCCGGGGACCGGTACACGATCGACCCGTCGACGAGCTCTGCGACACCGAACGGCGGCGGTTCGATGGACCGCAGGACCAGCTCGAGGCCTTCCGGATCCTCGTCGTTGCCGAGGATGTCGATGACGGCTGTGACCGGACCGACAAGCGTGTCACGCTGCAGGGACACGCGGTCCATGCGGGCGACCGGTGGATCGTTCGGCTCCACGACCCAGGGGAAGGAGACGATCCCGGTGCGGCCGCGCTCGTCCGTGGCCGTGATCACGACGTCGAACGTGCCCTCGGCCTCGATGACCCCCGACACCAGGCCGGAGACGGAGTTGATCACCACTCCCGGCGGAAGCCCCGAGGCCGTGAAGGTCATGGCGTAGCCCACAGGATGGGCAGCGGAGACCTGGAACTCGACGGTGTCGCCGTGCGTGGAAGTCTGCCAGGGCAGGGCCTCGAACACCGGAACCCCCGGTTCGGTGATCCGCCAACCGAAAGTCGCCGTCGCTGCGTCGACGCCGTCGGACACCGTGATGACAACCGTGTACGTGCCGGCCTGGACAGGACGCCCGGACAAGACACCCGTGTTTGCGTTCATCAGGACGCCCTCCGGAAGCCCGGATGCGCTCCACCGCAACGCGTCGCCATCGGGGTCGGTGGCACCGAACACGATCTCGACCTCGGTGCTCTCGCGGTCTGCTCGATCGTCCGGTGTCACCAGGCGGGGAGGCAGGTTGACGTTGCCGATCGTGAGCACGAAGGTGGCCGTGGTCGCAAGTGACGGAGACCCGTCATCGGTGGCGGTGACCTCGATCGTGTACGAGCCCGCCGAGAAGAACCCGGGAACGCCCGAGATCTGCCCGGTGAGCGGGTCGATCGCAGAGCCCGGAGGCATCCCCGTGGCGGTGAAGCGGACACCGTCGCCGTCGGGGTCCTCTGCTCCGACGAGCACGACGATCTCCGCGCCCTCCTGGACGGAGACGCTGTCCGGCACCGTGACGAGCGGTGCCCTGTTCGTGTCCGATGCCGCCCACGTGAACTCGACGGTCTCGATGAACGCGGGGGATCCATCTTCGGCCACGGTGACCGTGATCGGATATGTTCCAGCGCTCGAGAAGTCGAGCACACCCGTGATGCGCCCCGTCGCCGAATCGATCATCAGTCCGTCCGGCAGCCCGGTGGCCGTCCATGTGAGGGTGTCGCCATCCGGATCGACGGCAACGATGGTGGTGTCGACGGTCGAACCCTCGGCGAGCGCCGGGTCGGCGGGCATCTCCACCACCGGCGCCCGGTTCGTGTTCGCCACGTCCCACGAGAACGAGACACTCGACGACAACGACGCCACGTCGTCGTCGGTCACCGTCACCGTCACCGAGTAGGGCGACGACGGAGAAGCGTCATAGGTGATGGTCCCCGAGACCTCACCCGTGACCGGATCGATCGACAGACCATCGGGCAGACCC
>DATHYU010000110.1:0-3295 GCA_035458965.1 Acidimicrobiia bacterium
TCGGACAACTCCGAGGTCGCCGTTCAGATCGTGTTCGACGGCGACGTCGAGGACGTCATCACCGCCGAGGGCCTTCGCACCTACCTCGCGACCCGCGACGCCATCCTCGACAGCCGGGCCCAGGAGCTCCTCGTCGGGCGCCCCGACGGCGACATCGTGGGCTTCCTCGATCCGGTGCTCGAGGCGCTCGCCGCTCAGGGCATCGACCCGGCCACGGCCACCGACGAGCAGGTGAAGCAGGGGCTTCTGGCGGCCCTCGCCCAGGTCCCCGACGAGACCCGGGAGCTGATCGCAGGGCTCTTCTCGGGCCGCGCCGATCTGGCGGCACCGACGTCGCCATCCGGCCTGATGGTGGTGTTCCTGAACCTCTCCGTGCTCGAGAACGACCCCGATCAGACCGAGCTCCAGGCGATCCAGGTCGATATGGCCGAGCACATCGAGGAGGCGACCGAGGGCCTCGCCGTGACCGCCGAGCCGTTCTCCTTCGCCCTGCTGTTCGCGAACCAGGACGAGTTCACCGCCGAGGTCGGCCGGCTGTTCGGCACGGCCTTCCTCATCATCCTCGTGCTCCTCGCCTTCGTCTTCTGGATCCACCCCAAGGGCCGCCTCACCCGGCGAGGGTCGTCCCGACGCACCGCGGCCGACGTGGGACTGGCGCTGGCGGTGATCATGATGTCGATCGTCTGGATGAACGGCATCGGCGTGCTGTTCGGACCCAAGTACCTCGGCATCATCGGGAAGTTCAGCGAGCTGCTTCAGATCATCCCGATCCTCCTCGTGGGTCTCGGCGTCGACTACGCCATCCACCTCACCAGCCGGTACCGGGAGGAGGTCGGTGGGGGCCTCGGCGTCGAGGACGCCGCGACGCGGGCGGCTCGCACCGTCGGTGTCGCCCTGGTGCTGGCCACGGTGACCACGGCCGTCGGGTTCCTCACGAACATCTTCAGCCCGGTGACGGCCATCAAGGACTTCGGGATCCTGGCGACGGTCGGCATCGGCTCCGCCTTCATCCTCATGCTCACCTTCGTCCCGTCGGTGCGGATCCTGCTCGACCGGCGAGCCGAGCGTGCCGGCCGGCTCCCGACCGAGGCGATGGGCCACTCCAGCGAGCGGCTGTTGCCGAAGCTCATGGGCTCGACGTCGATCCTCGCCGAACGGATCCCCGCCGTGGTGGTCGCGGTGTCGCTCGTCCTCGGCGGCCTCGGCGCCTGGGGCTGGGCCAATCTCGACACGAAGTTCTCGTTCACGGACTTCGTCCCCGAGGGCTCGCCGCTGCTCACCACGTTCGAGACGATCGTCGAGGAGTTCGGCGGCGGCTTCGGCGAGCGGACGCAGGTCCTCATCGAAGGCGACGTGGCGACCCCCGAGGCGCACATGGCCCTGTACGCGGCGTACAACAACATGGCCGACACGACCAATGTGGTCGCACCGGGCGGCCGGGCCGTCGCCGATTCGCCGCTGTCGGTCCTCACATCGCTGGCAACGGCGCCCGCCGACGGCGGCATCCCGGAGACCTACTCCGAGGAGTTCGCCCGCGCCGCCGGCGACCTCGGGCTGCTGGCGAACGGGACGGTCGCAGACGACGCCGACGTCGCAGCTCTCTACGACCTCGCCGCCGAGTACGCGCCGGACGCGATGCAGCGGGTGGCGGCGAAGATCGACGGCGTCTACCGCTTTGTCGACGTCAGCGTGGCCACCCAGGCCGGCGAAGCCGGTGCAGCCGGGCTCCGTGACGACCTGAGGGTCGACTTCGAGCCGGTCAACGCGGTGCCCGGCCTCGAGGCGGTCGCCACGAACGAGAACATCGTCAGCCGCGGTGTCGTCGAGGCCCTGCAGTCCTCGCAGCTCGGCTCGCTGTTCCTCACCCTCGGTGCCGCCATGCTGCTGCTCATGGTCAATTTCTTCGTCGAGTCGCGGCGCCCTGCACTGGGTTTCCTGACGATGCTGCCGGTGGTGCTCGTCGTCCTCTGGGTGTTCGGGATGATGGCCCTGACGGGCATCTCCTTCAACCCCGTCACGGCGATGATCGCGGCGATCGCCATCGGCATCGGCGTGCCGTACACGATCCACATCACCCACCGGTTCCAGGAGGATCGAGTCCGCTGTGAGACGCCGTCGGAGGCGATCCGCAGCACGATGACGCACACCGGTGGCGCGCTGGCCGGCTCGGCGTTCACGACGGTGGCCGGCTTCGGCATCCTCGTGACGTCGTCGCTCAAGCCGTTCCAACAGTTCGGCCTGGTGGTCGCCTACGCGATCGGCTTCGCGATGCTGGGCGCCGTGCTCGTGTTGCCCAGCATGCTGGCGCTGTGGGACCGCTGGCACCGGCGCCGGGGCGACTCCATCCTCGAGGCGGATGTTCTCGAGGCGGCACTCGGCGGAGCCGAGTAGCGGCACCGGTACGCTGACGGACGTGACGGACCGCGAGCCGCGTCGGATCGAGCTTCCGGATCTCCCCGAGATCCCCGAGGACGTCGCGCGGGCCGAGAACATCCCCGAGGATCTCGACTCCTCGATCGTCGGTCCGTACACCTTCCCGAGCCTGACTCGGCGCCGCAACGCCGCCTGGGTCTACCTCGTCGGCGCGGCGCTCGCCGTGCTGGGAGCGCTGGTCGGTCCGGCGATCGGGATGCTCGGCATCGCCGTCGGTCTGGTCGTCCTCGCAGCGTGGCACTTCGCCGCCTCCTGGCCGCTCGCCGTGTCGGACTCCGAGGCGCTCGAGATCGCCAATCGCGAGACCGAGTTCCCCGTCGGCCACGCCTCCGCCGCGGTCGGCTTCGAGGGCTGGAGGTCGAAGCCGATCTGGAACGTGCTCGTCTTCTCCGCCGACGACCCGCCGACCGAGCGCGGCCTCGTGCGTGTCGATGCGCTCACGGGCGACGTCGTGGACACCTATGTGGAGCCGGTACCCGATCCGGCCACCGAATTCTCCGTCTGACGATCCGGGTCAGCGGTCCGAGATCGGCACGAACGTCTTGTCGGTGTCCCCGATGTAGATCTCACGCGGCCGGGCGATCCGAGTGGATGGGTCCTGCACCATCTCTTTCCAGTTGGCGATCCAACCGGGGAGCCGTCCGATGGCGAAGAGCACCGTGAACATGCGTGCCGGGAAGCCCAGGGCTCGGAAGATGATCCCCGAATAGAAGTCCACGTTCGGGTACAGGTTGCGCTCGACGAAGTAGTCGTCGGTGAGCGCCGCCTGCTCGAGTTCGTAGGCGATCTCGAGGAGCGGATCGTCCATTCCCACCTTCTTGAGGACGTCTTCGGCGAAACGGCTGAGGATCTTGGCTCTCGG
>DATHYU010000111.1:0-3035 GCA_035458965.1 Acidimicrobiia bacterium
GGCTCGCGGACCTCGCCGGTCACCTCGAGACGATCGTCACCGTGCCTGCGGATGGTCATGCCGACAGCGTACGCCTACGAGCAGGCGCCGGCTTCGATCGCATCGGCAGCCATTGCGACCTCGTTGCGGAACCGATCGCGATCGGCGGCAACCTTACGGCGGGCCTCATCGAAGAGCCCCTCGTGGTTCGGGTGATCCGCCAGCACCTCGCCGATGAGCTCCGAGATCCGGCCGAGGTCGCCCGAGTCGACCTTGTAGGCCTCGGGGATGGGCAGGTCTTCGAGAAGCAGGCTTGCCCCGGCACGGCCGGAGATGACCACGCATCCTGCCAGCAACGCCTCGCGAGGCAGACGGTCCCGCCCCGGGAACGGCCCGAAATCGATGTAGAGCTTCGCTCGCCTCAGAAGACCGGCGACACCCGATGGATCGAGGCCTTCGATCGGGACGAACCGGGTGTCCGGCAGCAGGTTCATGAGAGCCGCGGTTGTCTGGCTCCCCTTCTTCGGGTTGTAGGCCACGATGTCCTCGCGGGGTGCCTCCGGGTGCGTCCGGGCGCCCGTCGAGATGTAGTCGCTCACCGGCAGGACACGTCGGCCGCCGGATCCCCTGACGACCACCTCGGCATACCGGCTCTGGACCAGATTGACGACGTTCGGTCGCCGCAGTGCCCGAACGGCTCCCGGGATGACCCTCGAGGCGTTGTCGATGCTCAGCCACCACAGTGCGACCGTGGCCCGCTTCCACCGCAGCGCGAACGGCCACCAGACCTCCGGGACCACGATGGTCTCCGCCGGGGTGTCGGGCGGAAGAGTCCCGACCACACGAGCCTCGTAGCCGAGGTAGGGCGGCGGGGTTCGACCGGCGTCGAGTGGCACGGAGTGCAGGGTCACCGAGGCGAGGCGCCGCATCGCCATCTCGAGGAGACCGCTCGCGTGGAACCGGCCGAGTGGAGGCACCTCGGCGCCGTGCCGCTTCAGCACCCGCTGCTCGACGCGACGCAACGCCCGAATCGGGACCGACAGGGGGCCCTCCTGCATGTAGAGCACGCCCGCATCGCGACCCACGGACCGCAGCTCGGAGGCGAGTTGATGGAGCGCCTCCGGCCCTCCGGTGGTCGCGCCGAGCGGACAGAGCACGGTGTATCTCATAGGGTGGGTCCCTCCCTGACGGAGACGACCGCCGCACCGTACCGCCCACCATGCAGACCAGGATGAGCAAACCGTGCCCCACATAGCCGTCATCGGCGCCGGATGGTCGGGAGCCGTGGTCGCCAGAAGCCTCCACGAGCGGGGTATCGGCGCGCAGCTCTTCGAGAAGTCCGACCGCATCGGCGGTCACTCGCGGTTCGAGTCGATCAACGGTGTCCACTACGAGCCTGGCGGGCCCCACATCTTCCATACCTCCCATGAGCGGGTCGCCGCCTTCGTGGACCGCTTCGGGCTGTCGAGGCCGTACGAGCACTGCGTCCTCACCGAGGTCTTCCTGCCCGACGAGGACGAAGGCCGGCTGCTCAGCTGGCCCCCGCAGGTCGAGGAGTTGCGCCGCCTCCCGATGTGGCCGACGATCGAACGCGAGCTCGACCTCCTGCCACCGGCGCCAACCGGAGAGGACTTCGAGTCGTACGTCGTCTCGATGATGGGGCCGACGCTCTTCGACCTCTTCATCCGCGAGTACACCGAGAAGCAGTGGGGGCGGGCACCCAGCGAGCTCTCGAGCCGGTTCGCTCCCAAGCGGGTAGAGCTGCGATCGGACGGCTACCGGCGGCTCTTCCGAGACACATGGGAGTTCTTCCCGCCGGAGGGGTACAACTCCACGATCGAGGCCATTGCGTCCTGCGTGCCGGTCGTCACCGGCGTGGAACTTCGCCTGTCCGATGTCGACGATCTTCGGACCGAGTTCGACGGGGTGGTCCTCACAGGACCGCTCGACGCCTTCGTAGGAGAGGACGGGGCCCTGGAGTGGCGAGGGATCCGAACGGTCGCCGAGTACCTGCCGGGCGTCGGCGCCTCGGAGACGGCGACGGCGGCGTACGTGGTGAACCGACCGTCCGCCCGGGTTCCCTTCACACGCACGGTCGAGACGAAGCACGCGACCGGCCAACGGGTCGAGGGAACCATCGTCTGCCGTGAGTATCCGGGGGCGAAGGCGCGCCACTACCCGGTTCCGACCGTCGAGAGGACATGGGAGAAGAGGAACGACGAGCTCAAGGACCGGATCCGCGAGAGCTCGCCACTCCCGATCTTCTTCACGGGCCGCCTCGCCGACTACGTGTACATCAACCAGGACCAGGCGATCGAACGGGCCTGGGCATGCGCCGACCGGGTGGCCGCCCGCTTTGGAGTTCGGCCGGCGAGGTAGCCTGCCGAACGGAGGCGTCCGAGCGCCTGGTGGGCTCCGCAGTCTTCAAAACTGTCGAGGGGTCGAAAGGTCCCTGGCGGGTTCGATTCCCGTCCGCCTCCGCCACTACGGATAGATCTGCACGTCCGAGCTCTCGAGGACCCGGGCGAACGTCAGGTACTCGACGATCTTGATGTCGTCGACGAACAGCCGGTCGTCCGGCACCTTGAACTGTGCCATCGATGGTGCGCAGGCATAGATCGTGCCGCCCAGCGACCGGATGTGGCCCAGCTTCTCGTGCGGATGCACGTGGCCGGCCTTCTCCAGGCCGTTGCGGGCGAAGCGGCTGAACGGCCGCCGCCACCCCCTCAGGTGCGGCATGAACCGCTTGTCGAGCACCCTCACCGCCGGGCCCTGGAAGTAGACGTGGACCGCCATCGCCTCGAGTGCCCCGGCAAGGGCGAAACCGAGCGGCGACAGCAGTTCCTCGAGCCCGGGGTCCGACACCACGACCGCCATCGACCGGGCCAGCGGACGGTCGGGGCCGCGGGCGATGAACAGCCGCCGCATCCCGCCGAGATCGACGTTCTCGACGATCCGATGGCCCGACGCCTCGGCCCACGCCTCCAGGTCGGGGAGCACGCCCGGAGCGTCGTCGACATCCAGGGCGAGGATGGCGCCCTCGCTCATCATGACGA
>DATHYU010000112.1:0-5086 GCA_035458965.1 Acidimicrobiia bacterium
AGGCCGAGGCACAGGCCGAGATAGGGGATGCCCTGCTCTCGGGCGACCCGGGCCGCCTGGATCTTGCCTTCGATGCCCCGCACCCCGAAGCCACCGGGCACGACGATCCCGTCGAGCCCCGAGATCAGCGACTCCGCCAGCAGCCCATCGACGTCATCCGAGGCGATCCAGCGGAGATCGAGTTTGAGGTCGTTGGCCATGGCTCCGTGACTGAGGGCCTCGACGACGGAGAGATAGGCATCGGGTAGGTCGACGTACTTCCCGACCAGGCCGATGGTGACCTCCTCCGTGGCCGCCGTCATCCGCTCGGTCATCGAACGCCAGGCGGTGAGGTCGGGTTCCTCGGCTTCGAGCTCGAGCCGATCACAGATCACGGCGTCGAGGCCGCCTTCGCTGAGGAGCAGAGGCACCTCGTAGATGTTGGCGGCGTCGGTGGCGTTGATCACCGCCTCCAGCGGCACGTCGCAGAAGAGACTGATCTTGCGCCGCTCGGCATCGTCGATGGGGCGATCGGAGCGGACGACGATCGCATCGGGATGAATGCCCCGGCTGCGCAGTTCGGCGACGCTGTGCTGCGTCGGCTTGGTCTTGAGTTCCTCGCTGGGGCCGATGAACGGGATGAGGGTCACGTGGATGTGGGCCGTGGCCCCGCGCCCCAGATCGTTGCGGAGCTGCCGGACCGCCTCGAGGAAGGGAAGGATCTCGATGTCGCCGACGGTTCCCCCGATCTCGGTGATCACCACGTCGGCTCCGGTCCGCTCACCGAGCCGACGCACGCGCTGCTTGATCTCGTTGGTGATGTGCGGAATCACTTGGACGGTGTCCCCGAGATAGTCGCCCCGCCTCTCCTTCTGGATCACCGAGAGGTAGACGGATCCGGTGGTGACGTTCGAGTCGCGGCGGAGGTTGATCCCGGTGAAACGCTCGTAGTGACCGAGATCGAGATCGGTCTCGCCCCCGTCGTCGGTGACGTACACCTCGCCGTGCTGGAAGGGGTTCATCGTGCCGGGATCGACGTTGATGTACGGGTCGAGCTTCTGGTTGACGACATCGAGGCCGCGAGACCGGAGGAGTCGACCCAGGGATGCCGCGGTGATCCCCTTGCCGAGGCTCGAAACGACGCCGCCGGTGACAAAGACGTACTTGCTCACACCGCGCCGCATCGTAGCACCGGCCCCCTCTTGGACCCGATCACCCGACGGAGCTTCGGTGTTCGGCCGCCACCGCGATCAGTTCGGCGGCGTGACCCCGACCCCGATCACTCTCCGGGAGACCGCCCAACATCCGGGTGAGTTCTCCGATCCGCTCGTCGCCGGCGACCATGCGCACCGTGGCCACTGCATCGTGGCGTTCGACCACGTAGTGGGCATCGGCGAAGGCGGCCACCTGCGGAAGATGGGTCACCACGAAGACCTGGCGACCCAGGGCGAGATCGGCCAGCTTCTGACCCATGGCGAGGGCGGTGGCGCCCCCGATGCCGGCGTCGATCTCGTCGAACGCCAGCACGGGTGCCTCCGCTCCCCCGGCGGCGAGACGGATGGCGAGCACCATCCTGCTGAGCTCGCCTCCCGATGCCACCCGACCGACCGGTCCCGGCTCGAGGCCGGCATCCGAGGCAAAGAGGAGATCGATGGCGTCTGCTCCTGAGGCGGATGACTCTCGGCTCCTGAAGGAGAAGCGCACCACCGGATTGCGGAACCCGAGATCGCGCAGGTGAGCCGCGGCCGCTTCTTCGAGGCCCTTGGCCGCCCGTCGCCGCGCTGCGCTCAACCTTTCGGCGGCGGCCGCCACGGCCGCCGCCGCCCTGTCGATTTCAGCCTCGAGCGTCTCGGCATTCTCCAGGAGCCGCTCGAGGCTGTCGGCGCGGGCGGCAGCCTCCCGACCGTAGGCGAGGACCTCGTCGAGGTCGGCTCCATACTTGCGCCGCAGATCACCGAGGAGGGCGGCTTGCCGCTCCAGGTCCTGGAGGGCTCCGGGGTCGTGGTCGAGTTCCTCGGCGGCCCGCCGGACGTCGAGCGCAACGTCTCCCACGGCGGCGGCCGCCGCCTCGAGGGCCTCGAGAACGCCGGTGAGGGACGGGTCGTGTCGGGCGGCGGACCGGAGCGCTTCGACCGCAGAGCCGAGAGTCTCGTCCGAGCCGTCCCCGTCGGCGAGGAGCCTGTGGGTCTCGGCCAGCCCGGCGGCGATCTCTTCGGCGTTGCGAAGGCGCCCGAGCCGGGTGGCGAGGACCTCGTCGTCACCAGGGCCAAAGCCGGCGCCGGCGATCTCGGCAGACTGGTGCCTGGCGAGGTCGAGCTCTCGTTCCAGCGCCCGCCGATCTCCCCCGAGAGCCGCCAGGTCGGCCGTGAGCTCGCGGTGGGCTCCATAAGCGGCGCGATACGTCGCGGCGGCCTCGGCACCTTCGTGATCGAGGCCCCCGTCGACGATGGATCGCACGGTGGCTTCCCGCGTGAGGCCGATGTGCTCGTGCTGGGCGACGATCTCCACGACCGGAGCCAGGCGCTCCCCCAGGAGCCGTGCCGGACACATGGCACCGTCGAGATAGGCACGGGATCGGCCTTCGGCGACCCGGCGGGCCACGGTCACTTCGGCATCGTCGAGGATGAATCGGCCGTCGATTCGAGCCTCATCACCGGCCGGCCCGATGCGATCGGAGCGGGCCGGGTCGCCCCGGAGAAGGCGGAGCGCACCGAGCAGAAGGGTCTTGCCGGCGCCTGTCTCCCCGGTGAGGGCGATCAGCCCCGGACCCGGCTCGAGATGTGCCTCGGCGATCAGTGCGAGGTTGGCGACCCGCAGTTCGTCAAGCATCGTGAAGATGGAACTTCTCTCGAACCGCCGTCGCGAAGTTGCGGGGCACGAGCCGGATGAACCGGGCACTGGGCTCCCCCCGGGCGATCACGACCTCGTTGCCGGGCTGCAGCACCGCATGGGAGCGGCCGTCGACGTTGACGCGTCCCGGGCGGTCGCCTTCGACCCGGAATGTGAGCTTCACCTCAGGCTGGAAGACCAGCGGTCTCCCGAACAGGGTGTGCGGCGCCACGGGGGTGACGATCAGCGCCTCCAACTCGGGGTCGACGAGCGGACCCCCCGCCGAGAACGTGTAGGCGGTGGAACCGGTGGGCGTGGCGACGACGACCGCATCGGTGCGGTAGCCGATCAATCGCTCCTGGTTGACCCACACCTCGACGCGGAGAATGTGCTGGCTCACCGCCTTCTCGATCACGGTGTCGTTCACGCCGATGACCTGGTCGCCGTCGCTGAATCGGGCCGCCAGCGTCATGCGGCGCGACTCGGTGTAGTCGCCGGCGGCGAGAGCCGCCAGAGCCTCGGGGATCATGGCGGGCTCGACCTCGGCGAGGAAGCCCATGTGCCCGGCATTGACCCCCAGGACCGGGAGGTCGGCTTCGATGCCGAGCCTGACACCCTCGAGCACCGTGCCGTCGCCGCCGACGGCGACCACGACGTCGGCATGCCCGGGACCCGGTCCCCGGACTTCGGTGCCGGGGACGCGCGCGGCGTCCTCTTCGCTGGCCGAGACCGAGAAGCCTCGTGCGGACGCCTCGGCGACGAGCCGGGCGGCGATCTCGGCCGCCTCCGAGCGGTAGGGGTGAATCACGAGGGCGATCCTCATGGGGCGACCACCCGGCCGATGGCGGCGGGGTCGAGCGCGGGGAGAGACCCGTGCCGGGCGTGGAGGAAGAACTCTCGGTTGCCCTTGGCGCCGGTGATCTGCGAGAGGGCCGCCGCCTGCGGACCGATCCGATGGTCGGCGAGGGCCGAAGCGGCCGACTCGATCGCCCGGGCGTGGAGCGTCGGATCGGTGACGAGGCCGCCCCGGGAGACCTCGTCCTTGCCGACCTCGAACTGTGGCTTGACGAGGATCACGTAGTCGGAACCGTCCCGGCCGCACGAAGCCAGAGCCTCGGCGATCGTGGCGATCGAGATGAACGAGACGTCGACCACGACCAGATCGAAAGGAGCCCCAATCGCCTCGGGGTCGGCGTGACGGATGTTGGTACGTTCGATCACGGTCACGCGATCATCGGTCCGCAACCGCCACGCCAGTTGTCCGTAGCCGACGTCCAGGGCCGTCACTGCTGCGGCACCGTGAGCCAGCAGGACGTCGGTGAATCCCCCCGTCGAGGCGCCGACGTCGAGGCAGTGGCGATCGGTCACCGCAACATCGAACGTCTCCAGAGCGCCGGCGAGCTTGTCGCCGCCCCGGCCGACCCAGGTTCGATCCATCGTGCGTAGCGACACGCCAGCCGAGGGCGCCACCATCGTGGCAGCCCGGGGCCGCACCACGCCGTCGACGAGGACCCGGTCCTCCTCGATGGCGCGACGAGCCGCAGTGCGCGACTCGACCAGCCCCCGTCGCACCAGCTCGAGGTCGAGGCGCCGGCGACTCAGTCGCGGTCCTCCTTCACCTCGGTGGCCTCCAGCTCCTCGGTGAGGGCCGCGGCAATCCGGTCGGCCGGGTCGGGGGCCTCGGCGGGGTCGGCTTCTTCGAGTTCCCGGAGCAAATCGTCGGTCGGCGTAGTATCCATGAGCGCCATTATCCCTCTGCGGCGCGACAGGAAGCCGACTTGTTTCCCATCCGCGATGTGAACCCCACCAGAATCCGGCCCCTGATCACCTGGGCCATCATCGCCGCGAACGTGTTCGTCTACTTCGCCCTCCAGCCCCAGGAGTCGCCGGAATCCGACGAGTTCGTCTATCGAAACGCGGCGATCGCGTGCGAAGTCACCACCGGTGACCCCCTCGATCAACAGGAGATCGTGACCGGGGTCTGCAGCGAAGCGGATCGCGGGACCGAGGTGTTCCCCGACAAGAACGTGTGGTCGGCCGTCGGGGTGTCGATGTTCCTGCACGGGGGAATCGCCCACCTGCTCTTCAACATGTGGAGCCTCTGGATCTTCGGCAACAACGTCGAGGAGGCGTTCGGGCCGGTCGGCTACCTGGCCATGTACGGGGCGGCCGGACTGGCCGCCACCCTGGGGTTCGTGGTCCTCAATCAGGACCTCACCATTCCCCTCGTCGGAGCCAGCGGGGCGATCGCCGGGGTGATGGGGGCATACCTGGTGCT
>DATHYU010000113.1:0-3538 GCA_035458965.1 Acidimicrobiia bacterium
CTGAATCCCCTGCGCAGGGGCCCGTGAGGTCACCGAGGAGAGATTCGACGAGATGAACGCTCACCTGGCAGGAGCCGACGACCTGGCCGAGCTGATGATGAGCCACGATCGGGTGCTCAGCTTCTGAGCATCGGGTGAGCACCGCAACGGCGCACACCGGCCATGCCGTGCCCTGTCGGGACTGCGGCCGGTATCGCTGCGGGGTCTGCCGGATAGCCCACGTCTGCCGCCTCGGAGAGGCGTGGTGGTGCGGGCGGTGCCGGGCATGGCGGGCCGATCCGCCGGACCCGGCACGAGGCTCCGAGGCGCTCCCGCACGCCTGAGACCGCTGCGTCCGGCGGAGTGGTCTCGAGGTCAGCGCGAGGCCGGGGTGGAGGCGGCCCGGAGCGCCGTGACGCCCAGGCCGACGATCGCGGCGGCGCCGTACAGCCACGCCGGCGTCGATCCGAGTGAGGGACGCATCGGCTCCGTGACGAGCCGGGCGAGCCCGGCGACGGCGATCGCCGCGCCGGCCAGGACGCCGGGGCGCGGCCTGCGGTACCGCTTCCACAGCGCGAGGGCGGCGGCGGCGAGGCCGAGCAGCAGGGCTGCATAGATCTCGACGGGGTGCCGGGTGACGGAGGAGCCGGCCTGCCCGATGGCCCACGGAAGGCTCGAGGGGGTCCCGAGGCACGCCGACTCGCGAACCAGGCATCCGGCGTGCCAGCCAGCGAGGCCCGCGACGGCCGCGGGTGCTGCGGCGTCGAGCATCCACCAGAGATCCGAGCGGAGCCGCCATCCGAGGACGGCGACCGCCGACAGCGACGCGGCCGCCGTGTCCACGCCACCTCGCACGATGACGAGGTCGCCGAGGTGGGTGACGGGATTCGTGCCGTCGAGCAGCATGGCCGCAACGCGCCCCACGGCCAGCCCGACGATCCCCGCCGTGAGGAGCCCATCCCAGAGGTCGCCGGTGCAGTCGGCGGCGTTGCCGCGCCCTGCCTCGAGGCGGAGCACGATCCGGACCGCGACCACGGCGACCGCGACGGCGCCGAGCAGCGAGAACTCCATCAGCCCGTCCGGAGCAGTTCGTCGATCTGGAGCGCCAGCGTGCGCTCGTCGATGACGCCGTTGTGCTGGTGGACGAGCTCCCCGCCGGCAGAGAAGAACCACGTCTGGGGGACACCGATGCCGCCGAGGTCGGCGGGCACGTCGCCGGACCGGTCGAAGTAGTGGTCGAAGCCGCGCAGGTCGAACTCGGCGATGAACGACCGGGCCGCAGCCTGGTCGTCGCGGACGTCGATGCCTACGAAGCGCACGTCTTCACCGAACTCGGCGTGCGCCCGTCGCAGGAGGGGCGCCTCGGAGCGGCACGGTCCGCACCACGACGCCCAGACATTCAGGACGACGGGGCGGTCCGAGGACTCGAGCAGCGTCCGGGCCTCGGCGGCGGTGATCGTCGGCAGCTCGGACACGTCCCCCGCCTCGACGCTGGATCCGTTCCCGCAGGCGGAGAGCGCCAGCGCGAGACAGCCGATGAGCCATGTGAAGCGACGCATGGCAGCGAGCGTATCGGCGCTCTGGTCCTGTCGAGCCCTATCCGAAGCGCTCCTCGAGCACGTCGATGAGGTCGGCGGCCGGGATTCTGCGCTCGGCGAGCAGAACCAGCACGTGATACAGGAGGTCGGCCGCCTCCTCGGCGACACGGCGATCGTCGGCGTCACCGGCGGCGTGATCCTTCGCGGCGAACGCGACCTCGGCGGCCTCCTCGACGACCTTGCGTGCGGGACCATCGACGCCGGCGTCGACCAGGGCGGTCGTGTAGGACCCCTCCGGCCGCTCCGCGAGACGTGACGCGATGACCGAGTCCAGGATCTCGAGCCAGGCGAATCCGGCGGCCGGCCGCTCTCCCTCCGGAGAGAAGCAGGTCTCGGTACCGGTGTGGCAGGCAGGCCCGGCAGGATCCACGAGATACAGGACGGTGTCCCGATCGCAGTCCACGCGCATCTGTCGGACGGCCATCGTGTTTCCGCTCGTCGCTCCCTTTCGCCACAGTTCCTGACGCGACCGGCTCCAGAAGTGGGCCTCACCGGTCGTCCGGGTCGCCTCGAGCGCTTCCTCGTTCGCGAAGGCCACCATGAGCACCCGGCCCGTGCGTTCGTCCTGCACGACCACGGGCACGAGGCCGCCGTCGTCGAAGCGGACCGTGTCAGACACGGCGCACCGCCACCCCGGCCGCCTCCATGGCGTCCTTCACGGCGTCGATGCCCACCTGCCGGCGATGGAAGATCGACGCGGCGAGCACGGCATCGGCCCCTCCGTCGGTGATCGCGGCGGCACAGTGCTCGGCCGTTCCCGCGCCCCCCGAGGCGATGACGGGGACCGTGACGGCGGTGCCGACCGCCCGGAGCAGGTCGTGGTCGAAGCCGTCCTGAGTGCCGTCGCGGTCCATCGAGGTGAGGAGGATCTCCCCGGCGCCGAGCGCCACGCCCCGCTTCGCCCACTCGACGGCGTCGAGGCCCGTCGGAGTGCGTCCGCCTGCGACGTACACCTCCCAGGAGCCGCCCGTCCGGCGGGCATCGATCGCAAGGACGACGCACTGGCTGCCGAACGTGGCGGCACACCGGCGAATGAGGTCCGGGTCCCGCACGGCGGCCGAGTTCACGGACACCTTGTCGGCTCCGGCGCGCAACGCGGCGCGCATGTCGTCGACGGAACGGATCCCGCCTCCGACGGTGAGCGGCACGAACACCGTCGATGCGGTCCGCCGGACGACGTCGAGCATCGTGTCCCGGTCCTCGTGGGTCGCGGTGATGTCGAGGAACACGATCTCGTCTGCGCCTTCGGCGGCGTACCTGGCCGCGAGCTCGACGGGGTCTCCCTCGTCGACGAGGTTCACGAAGTTGACGCCCTTCACGACGCGTCCGGCGTCGACGTCGAGGCAGGGAATGACGCGGCTACGCAGCATCGGCGTCCTCCCGGCAGGTGCCCACGAAGTCCGCGAGGATGCGCAGGCCGGCGGGCCCGCTGCGCTCCGGATGGAACTGGACGCCGATGGCGGTGCCCCGCCGGGCTGCGGCGACGAACGGCTCGCCGTACGTCGAGGTGGCCACGATGTCGGCGGGATCGTCGGCGACGGGCGCGAATGAGTGGACGAAATAGAAGACCTCCCGGTCCGGGACCCTCGCGAGCAGGGGATCGGGCCGGCGGATCGCCACGTCGTTCCAGCCGATGTGGGGGAGCCGGGGCGTGTTCTGGAGGCGGCGGACGTGCCCCGGGATCCGGCCGAGGCCCCCGGCGTCGTCCTCTTCGCTCCCGTCGAAGAGCAGCTGGAGCCCGACGCAGATCCCGAGGAGGGGGAGCGTGGTCTCTCGGAGCGGGCCAACGAACCCGGCCTCGTCGAGGCGGTCGAAGGCGGCGGCGGCAGATCCCACCCCGGGCAGGACGATGCCGTCGGCACCGGCGAGCCCGCCGGGCGTGTCGACGACGTCGACGAGGGCACCGGCGGCGGCGAGGCCCTGCCCGATCGACACGAGGTTCCCGGCGCCATGATCGATGA
>DATHYU010000114.1:0-5969 GCA_035458965.1 Acidimicrobiia bacterium
GCGTGGAGCACGGTCACGTCGGGGCGCATCGGACCGATGGCGAGGTACCGGCCGGTTCCGTAGGGGTCCTCCACCTCGGCCACCGCAAGGCCTCCGAGGAGCTCCGAGCCGGCGCCACCGCGGGTGGGAAGGAACGGGACGCCCATCGCCGCGGCGCGGAGGCCCTGCAGCATCGTCCACTCGGAGTACTCGTGATCGGCGATCTCACCCGACTCGACGGCCTCTTTGAAGATGGGCGCGAACCCGCTCGCGCCGAGGCCCACGTAGGCGGAGGACACGGCCGAGGCGGCGCCGGAGCCCACGAGGAGCTCGATGTCGACCGACCCGGCGAACGTGATGGCGTGGAGATCGCGCCGGCCGGCGTCGACGAGGGCACGGAGGAGCGCCATGGGCTTGCGCCGAAGCACGGCGCCGCCGACGTAGACGCTGGCGCCGTCGGGAACGAGACCCGCGGCGGCACGAAGGTCGAGAAGGTCCGCCACCTCCGCAGCCTACCAAACGTTTGGTCAAATTTCCGGGGCGCCCGGAGACCGATCAGGCGATGACGAAGGCCTCGATGGCCTCGACCGTACGCGGCGGATCGGCTGCGAACCGGGCTTCCACCCGCGTCCCGATGGACACGTCGGACGGATCCGCGTCGACCACGAAGGGGAAGGCGGTGTCCGCTCCGTCGAGCCGGATCATCGCCATGACGCGGCCGTCGCCGTCGACGGTGAACGTCGTGATCTCGCCGCCGGTGCCGACCGGCACGAACTCCGTCAGACTCCCCGAGCAGGTCGGGCAGAACGGGCGGGCGGGCACGACGGTCGCCTCGCACCGGCCGCAGGGGGCGCCGAGGATCGTGCCCTCGGCGAGGCCGTCGATGAACGCCGTCACGGCGTCGCCCGCCGTGTACCGGTAGGGGAGCTTGATGCGCTGGTGGTAGACGATCGGTTCCACGGTCACTTCTCCTCCAGCGTCCGGAAGTACATGATGTCGGACATCTTCCCCTCGCGTTCGCCGTCGGGCTTGAACACGGCCTCCACCGCCATGCCGACCCACATCTTGTCGTGGTCGGTCTCGTCGATGAAGTGGTACATGTTCGTGTCGCAGCCGTCGAGCCGCACGAAGGCGAACCCGTAGGGCACGGGCCGCTTCTCGCCGGTCATCGGATCGATGAACGGGATCTCGACGACCGTGAACCCGGTGAGGGTCCCCTTCGGGCCGACCTCGACCCACTCGTCCTTCGTGCGGGCCGAGCAGATGCCACAGAGAGGCCGCGGCGGGACGTACACCCGGCCGCACTCCGAGCACTCGGTGCCGTAGAGCCTCGTGGTCTCCTTCAACTCGGTCATGAACCGGGTCGCGTACGCGCCGGCGGCGTAGTCGTACTCGAAGTTCGCGAGGTATTCGAGCCGCAGGGCTTCGTTCTGGTCGGCCATGGTCACCCCCGCTCCTGCTTGAGAATGAGCGCCTCGGTCCACGCGTTGCCTCCGTAGCCGGTGGCCAGGGCGGTCTTGGCGTTCGGGATCTGATGTTCTCCGGCCTCGTCCATGACCTGGAGCGCCGCCTCGGCGACCCGGATCATGGCGGTCGCACCGACCGGGTTCGTGGCGAGCACGCCCCCCGACGGGTTGACGGGGATGTCGCCGTCCATCTGCGTGGCCCCCGAGTCGATGAGCCGGCCGCCCCCGCCCATCTCGCACAGACCCACGTTCTCGGTCATGGCGAGCTCGGCGTAGGTGGCGGGCTCGTAGAGCTCGGCGACGTCGAGCTCCTTGCGCGGGTTCGTGATGCCGACCTTGTCGTAGACGACCTGCGTCGCCGTCTGCAGCGAGCGCATCTCGGCCAGCCGAGCCGGGCTGTCGCCCATGAACTGCTGGTCGTGTGCCGTCGCCGTCGCCGCGACCCACGCCGGGAGGGGCGTCATCTTCTCGGCGAGGCCCTCGGCGGCGAAGATCGCCGTGCAGGCCCCGTCGCTCTGGGGGCACATGTCGAGGAGCCGCACCGGTTGGGCGAGCACCCGGCTGTTGACCACCTTCTCGACGGTGAGATCCGGGATCTGCAGGTGGGCGTGGGGGTTCAGGCATGCGTTGCGGCGGGCCTTGACGGCGGCCTTCGCCGCCTGCTCGGGGGTCACGCCGGACATGCGCACGTAGGTGGAGGCCATGACGGCGAAGTTGCCGATGGCGCCCGCCATCACCGACCGCTCCCAGGTCGGATCGCCGACCGTCGTGATCGCCGACTGGGTCTCACCCTCGCTCTGCTTCTGGTAGCCGATGCCCATCACCACGTCGTGGATGCCGGATTTGACGAGGTAGTCGCACATGACCGCGACCGACGCCCCGACGGTGCCGCCGGTGTTCAGCTTGTAGATGGGTTTCCCGGCGCCGCCGAGTGCCGCGACCATCCACTGCTCGGGCATGTTGATGCCCTCGAACAACTCCATGTTCCCGACGACGACGGCGTCGATCTTCGAGAAGTCGAGGTCCTTGGAGGCGAAGGCCCGATCCACCGACTCTCGCACCATCTCGGGGATGGAGACGTCGAGCCGCTTGGCGGCGTAGTCGGTCTGACCGACGGCCACGATCGCCGACGAGCGAGTCATGCCGCACCTCCTTCCAGGACGGCGACGGAGTGGGTCTGCGCTCCGAGGCCGTGGACGCCGTGGGCGATGGCGCGGTGCACCCCGTCGAGCTGGCGGTCGCCGGCGGTGCCGCGGATCTGGTGGACCGCCTCGGCGATGCGCGCCGCTCCCGTGACGATGAACGGGTTCCCGCCGAGCCAGCCCCCGGAGCTGTTGAGCCGCTCGTCGAGGGGATCCCTGCCGAACGCCCTGGCGTACTGCAGGTGCTGGTGGGAGAACTGGGCCGACATCTCGACGAGATCGGCGCCGGCCCCGGCCCAGCCGGCCATGGCCACGGCGGTGTCACGGGCCGCCTCGAGGGTCGCGGTCGACGTCGGATCGGCGTCGGACCAGTAGGAGCCCGTCACCGCGGCCGTGCCGGTGACCCACACCGGCTCGACGTCCAGGCCCTTGGCGACATCCTCGGAGACGACGACGAAGGCCGTCGATCCGTCGCGGTTCGGGGCCCGGTCGAGCAGGCGGATCGGGTCGGCGAGGACCGGTGACCCGAGCACCTCGTCGACCGTCACCTGCGGCAACGGGGCGACCTTCGGGTTGCGGGCCCCGCGCCTGCGGGACTCCACCACCGCCTCGGCGGCGTCCCTCGGGGAGAAGGCCCCCGACTCGTACAGCAGACGGGCGCCGAAGCCGGCGATCGTCGAGCCGTCGATCCCGAGCGGCCACTGGGTGAAGACGTCGGTCGCGTTGCGCTCGATGTCGGGGATCACCCCCCGGGACTCGACGCAGTGGGCCGCGACGAGGCCGATCTTGAACGTCCCGGATGCGATCCGCGTCCACTCGTAGAGCATGGCCTGGATCCCGTCGGCGCAGGTCCGGGCCTCCGACTTGCGGTATGAGCCGACCACCTCGGCCGTGCTCATGTTTGCGATCGTTCGACCGTCCCAGAAGTCCATGCACGCCGTGACGGCGTTCTCCATGTCCCCGAGACCGAGCCCGGCGTCGCCGAGCGCTTCGTCGACGGCTTCGAGCACGAGCTCGGCGACATCGACGTCGTGACGCTCGTCGGCATGGACGGACTGGCCGACGCCCACGATGGCGACTCTGTTCGACACCTGTCCTCCGTGTATGGTGAGTTCAGAAATCTACCAAACGTTTGGTAGAATCCCAACCGCATGACCACCGCCGTCCTCGACGCCGCCCTCGCCCTCGCCGATACCCGGGTCCCCGGCCGGACGACGACCGCCATGGCACGCTTCGACGAGGACGTCGTGACCCTCGCCGCCGAGGCCGCGCTCGATCTCGCCGACCGCCACGGGCCGGCCGCCCTGGTCCTCGCCACCACCACCGCCCCGTTCGCCGAGGGCGGAACCGTGGCGACGCTGGCCGAGATGCTGGGCATCGACGGCGTGGCCCAGGAGCTCGGCGGCAGCGCCGCTGCCGGGGGCGCCGCCCTCGTCACCGGCATGGCCCTGGTCGCCGCCGGGGTGGAGCCGGTGCTCGTCGTCGCCGCCGACGACCGGCGCGACCCCGACGGTCGCCCCCTCGGTGCCGGAGCCGCTGCGATCGTGCTCGGGTCCCGGGGCGACGGCGGAACCCTGACCCACCTCGGATCGATGGCGTCCTGGTTCCCCGATGCCTGGCGGGAGCCCGACCAGGACCGCCTCGCCTACGGCGACCGTTCGTTCGCCAAGTACTCCCCCACGGGGCCCTTCGCCAAGACTCATCGCGCCGACCACGTCGCCGGCCCGCTCGGGCCGCCGATCGACCGGGCCGGCGTCCTCGGCACCGCCGCGCTGGTGGCGACGATGCTCCTCGAGGCGCCCCGCAAGAACGGGGTCCGCCGGTTCGCCGTCGGAGCGGGGGGCCTCGGCCATGCGTTCGAGCTCGTCGGCGGTGCGACGACGACGAGACTCCGCCGCGACGCCGAGCGCGTGCTCGCCGGGGGCACGGACGGCCCCGCCCCCGCGGCCATCGACCTCGAGGACCTCGACCCGTACGCCAGTGAGCCCCGCGCCTGGCGGGAGCGCCGGGCCGACCTCCGTCTCGAGGCGGTGCGGGATCCCGCCAGCGGGGAGACCTTCTTCCCCCCGATCCCGGCGGCGCCCGATCGCCCCCTCGAGACCGTCCGCCTCGCCCGGCGCGGCCGGGTGGTCACGTTCACGAGGGACCACGTCTATCCCCTCGGCGGCCCGATGTCGATGACGGTCGTGGACCTCGACGGCGGCGGCCGGTTCTTCGGCCAGACCGCCGCGGACGTCGACCTCGAGATCGGCATGCCCGTCCGGCTCGTGCCCCGGCTGCTCCATCGCGGTGGAGGACTCCCCCACTACTTCTGGAAGGTGATGCCCGATGCCGATCTCCGGTGAGGTCGCCATCGTCGGAGCGGGCGTCACCCGCTTCGGCGTCCTCCACGACCGCTCCTACCTCGACCTGATCGCCGAGGCGTCGTTCGCCGCGCTCGCCGACGCCGGCATCGGCCTCGGCGAGGTGGGTGCCGCCTGGCTCGGCACGGCCGAGCCGTGGACCGCCGGGCTCGTCGGCGACTCCGGAGCCGCCGTGGCGGAGGCGCTGCGCTCCGGGCCGATGCCGGTGACCCGCGTCTCGAACTTCTGCACGTCGGGCATGGAGGCGGTCCGCGGCGCCGCCATGGCGATCGCCGCGGGCGAGTACGACCTCTGCCTCGCCATCGGCGCCGAGAAGATGCGAGACGTGACACCCAGGGGCTCCCTCGTCGCGAAGACCGCCGAGCACACGCACCCGACCATCGCCAAGGGCCGCACCGCCCCCGGCCAGTTCGCCCTCCTCGCCCGCCGCTACATGCACGAGTACGGCGCCACGGTGGAGGACCTGGCCGAGGTGGCCGTGAAGAACCACGATCACGCCGTCCTCAACCCGAAGGCCCACTTCCGCAAGCCCGTCACCAGGGAGCAGGTCCTGGCCGCCCCGCGGGTCGCCGAGCCCCTCGGCGTCCTCGACTGCACCCCGACCACCGACGGAGCCGCGGCCCTCGTGCTCGCCTCCCGGCGGTGGGCCGAGCAGAACGCCCGTCGGCACGCCCTGATCGAAGGCGTGGGCCTCGCCGTCACCGAGGGCTACTTCGCCAACCTCTCGCGGGAGTCGTTCGACTTCCTCGGCTTCCCGTCCACCCAGGAGGCCGCCAGGCAGGCGTATCGCCAGGCCGGGATCACCGACCCGCGGTCGGAGCTCGACCTCATCGAGTGCCACGACTGCTTCACGATCACCGAGATCGTCAACACCGAGGACCTCGGCGTCGCCGAGCGCGGCGAGGGAGTCGAGCTCCTGCGGGCCGGCGCCACCCGACGCGACGGTGACATCCCGGTCAACGTGTCCGGCGGACTGCAGTCGTGGGGGCCCCCCGGGGGCGCCACGGGCCCCCCCCAGG
>DATHYU010000115.1:0-2253 GCA_035458965.1 Acidimicrobiia bacterium
ACGCCGTCCAGAACTACTTCGACCACATGAACGCCGACCGCTTCGACCTGCTCGCCGAGCAGTTCGCCGAGGAAGCCGAGGTCACCGTCCCCGGCGCGGCGCCCGTGCGGGGAAGGGCTGCGATCGAGGAGCTCTACGGCCGGATCTTCGGGCCCTGGCCGGAGCACCACGACGACCCGGTGCGGGTCGTGCGGGCCGGGCGCACGGTCACGGTGAACGTCGAGTTCACGGGCACGCTGGCCGGCGGGACGACTCTCTCGTTCCCGGGGCTCGACGTCTTCGACCTCGACGAGCACGGCCTCATCGAACGGCTGACCAACTGGTACGACTCCCACGCCGTCCGCCGCGAGATGGCGGCGGCTCGGGCGGTGGCGACCCCGACCGCGCTCGAGCCGATGCGGCGGTTCCTGCAGGACCAGGGGATCTCCCGCGCCCTCGGGATAACCCTGGAGGCGCTCGGCGCGGGGACGGCCCGCATCAGCATGACCCCCGATGGCGCGGTGCGCCACGACACGGGCGCCGTTCCGGGACCCTTGCTCCTGGCGATGGCCGACATCGCCGCGAGCCTCGCGATCCACACGGTCGTGGAGCGAACCGATCTCCACATGACGACGGATCTGTCGAGCCACTTCCTCGACGCCGCGCTCGAGGTGCCGCTGGTGGCCGAGGGGAGGGTCGAGCGGCAGGGCTCCCGTCAGGTGTTCGCCAGCGCCCGGGTCACCGATGGGGGCGGCCGTCTCTGCCTGCGGGCGTTCGGCACCTGGGCGGTCAGGCCGGACTCGCCCCACGCGCTCCTGCGCGACGTGCCCTGAGGCCTACCCGGACAGCGCGGTGCCGCCCATGAGGAACTCGTCGACGGCCCGGGCGCACTGCCGGCCCTCGTGGATCGCCCACACGACGAGGGACTGCCCGCGGCGGCTGTCCCCGGCGGCGAACACCTTCGGCACGCTCGTCTGATGGTGGCCGAGCGACGCCCTGACGTTCCCCCGTCCGTCGAGGTCGACGCCGAGCTGCTCGAGGAGTCCGTCGCGCACCGGGCTCAGGAAACCCATGGCGAGCAGCACGAGGTCGGCCTGGAGCGTGAAGTCGGTGTCGGGCCGCTCGCTCATCTCCCACCGACCGTTCGTCTGGGCCCAATCGAGCTCGATCGCCCGCAGCCGCTCCACGCGTCCCGCGCCCTCGAACGCCTTCGTGTCGACCGACCACAGCCGTTCGCACCCTTCCTCGTGGGAGCTCGACGTCCGCAGCCTGGTCGGCCAGTTCGGCCAGACGAGGAGCTTCTCGGGACGGTCCGGCGGCCGGGGCAGCAGCTCGAGCTGGGTCACCGAGGCGGCGCCCTGGCGGATCGACGTGCCGACGCAGTCCGATCCGGTGTCGCCGCCGCCGATGACGACCACGTGCTTGCCCTCGGCGGTGATCGGTTTCTCGGTGACCGGCTCGAGGCCCACCCGCTGGTTCTGCTGCGTCAGGAACTCCATCGCGTAGTGGACGCCGTCGAGGTCCCGCCCGGGAACCGGGAGATCACGCGGGTGCTCGGCCCCCGTCGCGATGACCACGGCGTCGTACTCGAGGATCCGATCGACCGGAACGTTCACGCCGACGTGGCTGTTCACCCGGAAATCCACGCCCTCCGACTGCATCTGGGCCATCCGGCGGTCGATCGTCGACTTGTCCAGCTTGAAGTCGGGGATGCCGTAGCGGAGCAGCCCGCCGATCCTGGAGTTCTTCTCGAAGACGGCGACCCGGTGGCCGGCGCGGGCGAGCTGTTGGGCGGCGGCGAGGCCCGACGGGCCCGAGCCGATGACGGCGACCCGCTTGTCGGTCCGCCGACGCGGGATCTCGGGAACGATCCACCGGTTCTTCCACGCCTTCTCGATGATCGAGTACTCGATGGTCTTGATCGTGACGGGGGCGTCGTGGAGGTTCAGCGTGCACGCCTCCTCGCACGGCGCCGGACAGACGCGGCCGGTGAACTCCGGGAAGTTGTTCGTGGAGTGGAGCACCTCGACGGCCTCCTGCCAGTCGCCGTCGGCGACGAGCTCGTTCCAATCGGGGATGAGGTTGTTCACGGGGCAGCCCGTGTGGCAGTACGGGATGCCGCAATCGATGCAGCGGATGCCCTGCTGGGACACCGAGTCGTCGGCCAGCGGGATCACGAACTCCCGATAGTTGCGGCGCCGCTCCTCGATCGGGAGATAGCTGCGGTCTCTGCGCTCGATGTCGCGGAATCCGGTCGGCGAGCTCATCACTCCC
>DATHYU010000116.1:0-2229 GCA_035458965.1 Acidimicrobiia bacterium
ACCTCGATGAGGCCTGTCGCCGCGCCGAGGCCATCCTCGAGCAGATCGCCGAGAACCCCGGGCTCCCGGGCACGTGGGAGCCGCTCCGGATCCACCTCTCCGTCGTCCAGGTCCTCGAGGCCGCCGGCGACGACCGGGCGCCGGGCGTCCTCGCCGGCGCCTACGACCTGCTCATGGACCGTTGCGAGCGGATCACGGATCCCGGCGACCGGGCGATGTTCCTCGACACCATCCCGTGGCACCGCGAGATCATCGAGCGGGCCGCCGGCTAGAGGCGATCGAGGACGCGGCGAATGCCGCGTGTCGCCTGGGCGATGCGGTGCTCGTTCTCGACGAGGGCGAACCGAACATGACCGTCACCCGTGGGGCCGAACCCGAGCCCGGGACTGACGGCGACCTTGGCCTCCCGCAGGAGGAGCTTGGAGAACTCCATCGACCCCATCTCGGCGTACGGCCCCGGGATCTCGGCCCAGGCGAACATCGTGCCCTTCGGAGGATCGAGCTTCCACCCGGCGCGGTCCAGCCCGTCCAGGAGCGTGTCGCGGCGCCTCTTGTAGATCGCCGAGACCTCGTCCGGATACGTGTCGTGCTCGTTGAGGGCGACGATCGACGCGATCTGGATGGGCTGGAACGTGCCGTAGTCGAGGTAGGACTTGAGTTTGCCCAGGGCGGCGATGGCCGGGGCGTTGCCGACCACGAACCCCACCCGCCAGCCCGCCATCGAGTGGCCCTTCGTGAGGGTGTAGAGCTCGACGGCGACGTCCTTCGCCCCGGGGACCTCGAGGATGCTCGGCGGGCGATAGTCGTCGAAGACGATGTCGGCGTAGGCGAAGTCGCTCACGATCATCACGCGGTGCTCCCTCGCGAACGCCACCAGGCGTTCGTAGAAGGGCAGCTCGACGCACGCCGTCGTCGGATTGTGGGGATAGGACACGACGATCACCCGCGGAAGGGGCCACGAGTCCCGGAACACCGCCTCGAGGTGGCCGAAGTAGGAGTCGGCATCGTGGCCGATCGGCACCCGCCGGATCTCGGCGCCCGCGAGCACGGCGCCGTAGACGTGGATCGGATACGCCGGCTCGGGCACCACGGCGACGTCACCGGGCTGGACGAGGGTCCACATGAGGTGGGCGAAGCCCTCCTTGGCCCCGATCGTGTTGATCACCTCGGTCTCCGGATCGATCTCCACCCCGAAGCGGCGGCGATACCGGTCTGCCACCGCCTTGCGGAGGTTCGGGAGGCCCCGCGAAGACGAGTACCGGTGGTTGCGGGGGTTCCGGGCCGCCTCGCACAGCTTGTCGACCACGCCCTCCGGTGAGGGGATGTCGGGGTTCCCGAAGGCGAGATCCACGATGTCCTCGCCGGCACGTCGCGCCTCCAGCTTCAGCTGGTTGATCTCCGCGAAGACGTATGGCGGAAGGTTGTCGATCCGGCGGAACTCCATTGCGCCTCCTCGGGCGAAGTGTAGGCCCGGGCCCGGGACGCCCCGGGGGCGTCAGGACCAGCGGCGGCGATGCCTGACATCGACACCGCCGACCACGGCGAGGGCCCGCACCTCGAGGGTCGGGGCGTCCTCTCCGACCCGCCGGCTCGTGGTGTCGTCCCAGCCGCCGAGGACGGCGACGCCGCGGACGACGACCCGCCACCCCTCGGGGACGACCACCTCCACGGAGCCGGCGATCACCGTGACCGACATCCGACCTCCTCCGGCATCGAGTCGGGTCCTCGTCAGGTCGACCCGGGCGGAGCCGGCGATCACGGTCAGGTCCCCTCGCTCGAATCGGTCCGAGCGCACGACGAGGCGGGGCGCCGAGGCGACGATCACCCTCGACCACGAAGGCTCCTCGACGACGGTTCGGCGCAGGCTCCAGCCGACGATGACCGCCGTCCCCACGAGGATGAGGAGCACGGGCCAGACGATCGCGAGGCCCCGTTCGCCGAACACCCCCATCGTGCCGAGGAGCAGGAGGGCGCCGAGCACGACCAGCCCGCCCGACCCCCACGACACCCGTCGGTCGGTCGCCGCATGGGCGACGCCGAGCCCGATGACCGCCGTGGGCCACCAGTCGGCGACGACGTCCGCCCATCCCACGACGTCGGCACCGTCGAGGATGGCGACGACACCGACCATGACGAGCGAGATCCCCACGACGAGGCGACCGGGATCGAGGGTGCGCACCGGGTCAGCCTACGTCGACCTCCCGGCGTCCTGGGGCCGGGCGCCGACGC
>DATHYU010000117.1:0-2102 GCA_035458965.1 Acidimicrobiia bacterium
GTCGCTGTGGACCCGGGTGGGCGGAGCCGCCACCCTCGTGTACGGGCCGGGCGACGTCGCCCACGCCCACGCCGCCGACGAGCAGGTGTCGTTGACGGAGACGGCCCGGGTGGCCGAGGTCCTCGTCGAGAGCGGACGGCGGCTCCTGGGCTGAGCGGGTCATCCGAACGGGCTGCCCGCATCGAATCCACGACGACCCGGGTGGCATGACGTTCTCGCGTCGACTGGGATGGCGGTGTTCGACGAGGAGAGCCCATGAGAATCGCAGTGGTCGGCAGCGGCGTCGCCGGGCTGGGCGCCGCGTGGGCGTTGTCGCCCCGCCACGAGGTCGCGCTCTTCGAGGCCGACGAGCGGCCGGGCGGCCACGCACACACCGTCGACGTCGGCCGCACGGCGGTCGACACCGGGTTCATCGTGTACAACGAGGCCACAGACCCGCACTTCACGCGCCTCCTCGACACGCTCGGCGTCGAGTCGAGCCCCAGCGACATGTCCTTCTCGTTCTCGCTCGACGGTGCCTTCGAGTACGGAGGGAGCCTGCGAGGGCTGCTCGCCGATCCTCGCAATCTGCTTCACCGCCGCTTCCGGAGGATGATCGGCGACATCCTCCGATTCCGCCGGGAGGGCGAGCGGATGCTCACCGAGGCCGGCGACGCCGCGCTGGGCGATCTCCTCGACGCCAGGGGTTTCACCGACGGCTTCACGGAGGACTACCTCCTCCCGATGGCGGCGGCGATCTGGTCCGCGCGGGTCGGCGACGTCCGGCGCCAACCGGCTGCGTCCTTCCTCCGCTTCTTCGCGAACCACGGCCTGATCCGGATCGACGACCGGCCCCAGTGGAGGACCATCACGGGCGGCAGCCGCTCGTACGTCGATCGGATAATCGGGGGCCTCGCCGATGTGCGACTCGGCAGCCGGGTCGCATCGATCCGGCGGTCGCCGGGCACCGTCGACGTGGTCACGGGCGACGGCCCGGAGACCTTCGACCACGTCGTCCTGGCGACACACACCGACCAGGCGCTCTCCGTCCTCGGCTCGTCGGCCACGCCCGACGAGCGTTCCGTGCTCGGGTCGATCCGATACGAGGAGAACGAAGCGGTGCTCCACGACGACCCGGCCCCGATGCCGAGCCGTCGCGCGGCCTGGGCGTCGTGGAACTACCGGACCGAGGTCGCCGACCGGGAGCACCCCCGCGCCTCGGTGACGTATTGGATGAACAACCTCCAGCCACTCGGAGACGCCCCGGACCTCTTCGTCTCGCTCAACCCGATCCGCCGGCCTCGAGGCGTCATCGGAAACTGGACCTACGCCCATCCGCAGTTCGACGGCGCGGCCGTCGACGCCCAGCGGCGGCTCGCCGGGATCCAGGGCGTTCGGAACACGTGGTTCGCAGGAGCCTGGGCCGGCTACGGGTTCCACGAGGACGGCCTGCAATCGGGCCTCAACGTCGCCGCGGCGCTCGGCAGCCCGGCCCCGTGGCACGACGCCGTCACCCCGGTCTCCTCGGCGCCGGCGGCGGCCTCATGAGATCCGCCGTCTACCGCGGACGGGTCGCACACACCCGGCTGCGGCCCTTCCGCCACCACTTCGAGTACCGCGTCTACTACCTCCTGGTCGATCTCGACGAGATCGACGACCTCGCTCGCACGGTCCGGGGATTCTCCCGGCGACGCTTCGGCCTGTTGTCGCTCGTGGACCGCGACCACGGCGACGGCACCGATCTGCGATCGTGGGCGCACGGCGTCCTCTCCGATGCGGGCATCACGGCGAACCGGGTCGCCCTCCTCGCCTTCCCCCGGGTGCTCGGCTACGTGTTCGACCCGATCTCCGTCTGGTACGCCTGGGACGACGACGGCCCCGTCGCCGTCATCCACGAGGTGCACAACACCTTCGGAGACCGCCACGCGTACGTGGTTCCCATCCACGACGGCCAGCTGCGCCACTCCTTCGACAAGGGGCTGCACGTGTCGCCCTTCATGGACATGGACTCGCGCTACGAGTTCGGCCTCACGATGCCGGGAGAGCGCCTCACGGTCGGGATCCGCCAGCACGACGCCGACGGGGAGTTGTTCCGTGCATCCCTCCGACTCGAGAGACGCCCC
>DATHYU010000118.1:0-10572 GCA_035458965.1 Acidimicrobiia bacterium
AAGATCCTCGAGGCGCCGGAGGTGGCGGTCGAGGCCACCTGCGTGCGGGTCCCGGTGATGGTGGGGCACGGCATCACGGCGGCCGCCTGGTTCGATCGTGAGGTGACCCCTTCCGAGGCCGAGGAGCTCATCGCCGCCGGACCGGGCGTTCAGGTCTGGTCCGACCGGGTTGCGACGCCGCTCGACAGCGCCGGCATCGACGACGTGCTCGTGTCCCGGATCAGGGCCACGCTCGGCGCCCCGGGCGGTGTGAACCTCTGGGTGGTCGGGGACAATCTCCGCAAGGGCGCGGCGCTCAACGCCGTGCAGATCGCCGAGCTCGTCGCCTCCTAGCCCCGGGGCTCCGGCCGCTCGACGAGCGTGAACGACACGGTCCCCACCGAACGGTGGCCGTGGAGGTCGTCGACCGTCGCCATGACCTCGACGTGTGATCCATCGGGGTACGGAGTGGTGTTCCAGAAGATGCGGTAGGGCGGTGCGGCGTCCGTGCCCAGCACCTGGAACGGTCCACCGTCGATCGACAGCGAGAACGTGACCTCGACGAAGGCGGGTCGATCGAGCTGCGCCTCGATCCGGAACCGGGGGAGCGGGATCTCCGCACCCTCCGCCGGTCGGGTGAACGAGATGGCCGGGGCCCCGGGCGACGGGGCGATCGGTCCGTCTCCGACGAGCACGAGCGCGCCGAAGGGTGGGACGGTCACGTCGAGGTCGCCGGTCTCCGCCGCTGTCGGACAGGCAAGGACGGATGAAGCGCACGACCCCTCGGCGAGGTTCCCGTCGGCGCCGAGGCTCGTTGCGTAGATCGGGGTGAACGTCCTCCCTGCGCTGTCGGTGCGGACCGTGACCCGCTTCTCCCGGGGAGTGTTGTTGAACGCGACGAGGTACTCGACGAGCTCGTCGCGGTCGATGCGCGAGGCGGCGTAGACCCCGGGTGCCGTGTCGGCGTGCCGGGTCACATGGGCACCGGAGGACAGGGTCGGATGGTCCCGGCGCAGTGCGGTCCGCGCGGCGATCGCCCGGTAGAGCGGATGCTCGGTGTCGAAGTTGTCGTCCGCCGTCGTGAGATCGGTGCCGATCAGGTCGTCGTCGTTGTACGAGTCGACGAGGCTCGGGAACATGTCCTGGCGCGCGCCCTGATCGCCGCCGTCGCCGGTGAACCCCTGCTCGTCGCCGTAGTAGACGATCGGGATGCCCCGGCTCAGGATCAGCACCTCGTGGGCCAGTCGCGACCGGGCCAGCCGCTGGTCGTCGTTGGCTCCCGGCGCACCCGACTCGATGGCGTCGCCGATCCTCCCCTCGTCGTGGTTGCCGATGAACGTGGTGAGCATTCCGGCGTTCGAATCGGTGTCGGTGAACCAGTCGTCGTCCTCGAAATGGTCGGCGAGCACCTTCGCCGCCTGCGTCTGGGCGGCATATGCCTGGATCGCGTTCTTGATTCCGAAGTCGAGGACGGCGGGGAAGCCCAGACGGGTCGTGTAGTCCGATCGGAACGCCGACGACTCGCCGAACACCTCGCCGAAGAGCAGGAAGTCGTCCTTTCCCGCCGCCGAGGCGGCGTCGAGGACGGCCGGCACCCACGCCTCCCAGAACTCGTCGTTCACGTGCTTGACGGTGTCGACGCGGTAGCCGTCGAGGTCGTAGGCGCCGATGAGGAACGTGTGGAGGTCGACGAACCCCTCGACGACGCGCGGATGCTCCGTGAACAGGTCGTCGAGGCCGTAGAAGTCGCCGAAGATCGAGTTCTCGCCCGTGAAGGTCGTGTTGCCCCGGTTGTGATACAGCCGCGTGTCGTTCAGCCAGTCGGGCGCCTTGATCGTCTCGAACTCGGGGAAGGGGAACGTGGCGACGTACGGGAACGACACGAAGCGGTCGAGCTCGGGGAACTCGCCCGTTCCTGCGTAGTCGTCGACGTCGAACTCGATGCCGTCGGCGTCCTTGTACGGCGCAATGCTCGTTCCCAGGTACGAGAAGCGGCCGCCCTCGTAGACGATGACGTCACCCGTGTGGTTGGTGACGACGTCGAGGAGGACCTTGAGACCCCGGGAGTGGGCTTCGTCGACGAAGCGGCGGAACTCCCGGTTCGTGCCGAGGTGGGGATCGACCGCCGAGTAGTCGATCTGCCAGTACCCGTGGTAGCCGGCCGACGACCCCGTGAGCGTGCCGTTGCCCTGCACGAAGCGGTTCGTGAATGGCGGGGTCACCCAGACCGCCGTCACGCCGAGACCGGCGATGTAGTCGAGGCGTTCCGTGAGACCGGCGAAGTCCCCGCCGTGATAGAAGCCGCGATGCTCCGGGAGGAAGCCGTGGACCAGCGGGCCCTCCACATCCGGGAGCCCGCCGCGGTCGTTGGCGGGATCGCCGTTCTCGAAGCGGTCCGTCATCACGAAGTAGACGACCTCGTCCGTCGTCGCATTGCGGACGTAGGGTGCCGTGAGGCCGATGGGCTCGGGCACCGTGGTCGTGGACGGCACCGTGGTCGTGGGCGGCACCGTGGTCGTGGGCGGCACCGTGGTCGTGGGCGGCGCCGTGGTCGTGGGCGGCGCCGTGGATGCCGATTCGCCGGAAGTGCAGGCGCCGACGACGAGGGCGAGGACGAGCGTCACCGTCAGTCGTCGTGTCACGTGGTCTCCGGTCCGAGGTGCCGGAGATGGTACGGCGCCCCGGCCTGGTTCCGCGAACGCCCATGGGGGGACGGTCGGATCCGTCCGGACGGCGTCGAAGGGGGGTCCGAAACGACCGAACCGCCCCCGTGGGGGCGGTTCTTGGTCGGGACGGCCGGATTTGAACCGGCGACCTCAGCGTCCCGAACGCTGCGCGCTGCCAAACTGCGCCACGTCCCGGCGTGAGATGTCAGGATAACCGGTTCTCGTCGGGAGCGGCCGAGGGCGTCGCCTGGATGCGCACCCGGTCGACGCGGCGCCGGTCCATCGCCATCACCGTGATCGTGAAGTCCCGCGTCATCACGGCATCGCCCTCGTTCGGGATCCGCCCGGCGAGATCGAGGACGAGCCCGGCCACCGTGGCGTAGGGCCCTGCCGGAAGGTCGGTTCCCAGGGCGGTCCCCAGCTCGTCGACCGGGAGCCGGCCGTCGGCGATCCAGCTCCCGTCGCCCAACGACACCACCGTCGGCGAGCCCGGGTCGTACTCGTCCTGGAGCTCGCCGACGAGCTCGGCGACCAGGTCCTTGATGGTCACCAGTCCCTCGACGCCCCCGTGCTCGTCGAGCACGAGCACGAAGGCCCGTTTGCGTTCCCGCAGCTCCTGGAGCAGCTCGAGGATCAGCTTGCTCTCGGGCACGTAGGAGGGAGTGCGCAACACCCGACGGATGTCGTCCTCGCCCGGCTCGGTCGCCATCCGGAGCAGGTCCTTCACGTACAGGATGCCGGCGACGTGGTCGAGATCCTCCTCGACCACGGGGAACCGGCTGTGGCCGGTCGCCGCGACGAGGGCGCGAACGTCGTCCATCGTCGCCGGGAGGCTCAGCGAGGCGATGTCGGGCCGCGGTGTCATGACGTCGCGGACCGGACGGTCCGCCAACTCGAACAGCGAGTGGATGATCTCCCGCTCCGCCGCCTCGATGTCTCCGGTTCGTTCGCCGAGCAGCGCCATGGCCCTGATGTCGGCCTCGGTGATCGGTGCAGGACCGGTGTCCACGTCGATGCGCAGGACCCTGAAGATCCCCCGAGACAGAGCGAGGAAGAACCGGGTGATCGGGCGGAGGACGGCGCTCAGCCGGTTGATCGACGGGGCGACCAGGAGCGAGAACCGCTCCGGGTAGCGGGTCGCGATGCTCTTGGGGGTGATCTCGCCGACGAGCAGAACGATCGCCGTGACCACACCGGTGGCCGTCCACGGGCCCCAGTCCTCTCCGAGGAGGTCGACGAACAGCACCGTCGCGATCGATGCACCGAGGATGTTCACGAAGTTGTTCCCGACGAGCAGGGTGCTGAGCATGCGGTCGGGGTCCTCGACGAGGGCGACGAGGTGATGGCCGCGTCGGTCGGTCGCCGCCAACTGGGCGACCCGCTCGCGCGGGAGGCTGATCAGCGCCGTCTCGGACCCGGAGAAGAACCCCGACGCCACGATGCAGAGGCCGAGCACCACCAGGTACACGACCTGGGTCCCGCTCACGAGCACCCCCTCGGGGGCGTCGTACTCGGAGGGTCGTCCGGCCTGCTCATTCGGCGGTGGCGGCCACCGGCTCGCCGGCGGTGAGTGTGTCGATCAGATCGCGAAGATCGAACCCGTTGAACGGCTTGCGGAGGCGTGCCGTGGCCCCGGCGCGCTTGGCGAGGAACCCGTCGGCCTCGCGGTCGAGGAGCACGATGACCGGCGCCGGGTCGGTGCCGTCGCGGGCGGCGACGTGGCGGATCTCCCGGGTGCCCGCCATGCCGCCCATGGAGCCGACCTGCAGGTCGAGGATCACCACGTCGGGCTCGACGTCGCGGTACGTGTCGGCGAGGTCGGCCGGGTCGTCGAGGACGGTCACCTGATAGCTGGCCTCGGCGAGGGCGGCGTGGACGTCGTTGACGACCCAGGCCTCGTCCGCGACCACGAGGATCTTCGGCATGGGCGCGATCGTAGTCGTGGCCCGGCGGGCGGGTGGCGTCCGGGGCGGACCTACCATGGAGTCCCGTGGCTCTGCTTCGCCGCCTGCTCGTTCCCCTCGCGTTCCTGCTCGCCTGGTCGATTCCCTGGGCCGGAGCGCAGGGCGCCGCGCCGCCCGTCGACGTGGTCGAGGTGAGCGGGCCCGTCGACCGCACGCTCGTCGACTACGTCGTGGGCGTGATCGAGGACACCGACGCCCAGCTGGTCGTGCTGTCGGTGAACGCCCCGGCCGCCATCGACGAGGATGTTCGCGAGCTCATGGATCTCATCGCCGACCCGCCGGTTCCGGTCGCCGTCTGGGTCGGCCCCGCCCCGGCGATCGCCCGCGGCGGAGCGGCCCAACTCCTGCTCGCCGCTCCGATCAAGGGAGCCGCGCCGGATGTCCGCATCGGTGATCTCCTTCCGACGGTGGCGGGGAGCGGCGACGACGGGTCCGCCGTCCGGGAGCGCTTCCCGGAGGCCCCGGAGGAGATCTATGGCGGAGTGCTGACCGTCGGTGTCGAGCCGATTCCCGGTCTCGTCGACGTCGTGAGCCCGTCGATCGGCCAGCTCGTGGTCGGGCTCCATGGGACCCCGGTCGCGGTCCGCGGCGAGACGGTGGTGCTCGACACCGCCGCGACGGAGGTCGACGAGGAGGGCACCGAGGTGACCGTCCCCGCCGCCGAGGTCCGCTTCTCGAAGCCCGGAGTCCTCACCCGGACCCTGCGGGTCGCCGTCCACCCGGAGGCGGCCTTCTTCTTCCTGCTCGCCGGGCTGGCGCTCGTCGCCTTCGAGTTCTACTCGGCGGGACCCGGTGTCGCCGCCGCGGCCGGAATGCTCTCGCTGCTCGTGGCCGGCTACGGCATGGCGGTCCTCCCCGTCCGGTGGTGGGCCGTGGCCCTCGCGCTTGGGGGGACCCTCCTGTACACGGTGGAGTTCCAGCGCAACGATCTCGGATGGAAGAGCCTGCTCGGGACCGGGGCGCTGATCGCTTCCGGTCTCTGGTTCATCGACGGGAGCGGTCAGCTGACACCCGTGTGGTGGGGAGTCCTCCTGGCGGTCGCGACGGTCGCGTTCTTCTTCGGCGTCGCCCTGACGACGGTGGTCCGGGCGCGCTTCTCGACGGTGACGATCGGAAGGGAAGGCTTCGTCGGGCGCACGGGCACGGCGGTGTCGGCCTTCGACCCCGATGGGGTGGTGGACGTGGACGGGGCACGATGGCGGGCCTCCTCGTACCGGGCCGCCGGCATCGCTCCCGGCGACGCCGTCACCGTCGTCGCCGTCGAGGGCATCACCCTCGAGGTCGCCCCGATCGACCCCGAGTGAGGGTGCTCGCGTAGGGCTAGCGATCGTGCCAGTTTTTCCCTGGCGCTCTCCGGATCGGGTGGCTAGTTTCGGACGTCGCCGCCCGTTGGGCCGGTGATGAGGGGCAGAGGAGAGAGGGACTACGTGGGAGGAGTCGCACGAATGGCCGAGGTCGCCGCGCTGGACCGGTCCTGGCAGGGACGAGGACTGTGTCGGGGCAATCACTCGTATCTGTTCTTCCCGCCGAGCACGGTGGAGCGCAAGGACGAGCGGGAGCGCCGCGAGAACAAGGCCAAGGCGATCTGCCAGGTCTGTCCCGTTCAGGTCGACTGTCTCGAGTTCGCCATGGAGATCCGTGAGCCCTACGGGATCTGGGGCGGGCTGACCGAGACCGAGCGCCGCCAGGTCGCCGCCCGGCGCACGGCCAAGATCTGATCCCTACGCCCTCAGGACCCGGACGTCGCCGTCCCGGCGTGTGACGCCGGTGCGATCCAGCCACTCCAGCAGTGGCACCGCGTACTTCCGGCTGATGCCGAACCGGTCCCGGAAGCCTGCGACCGTGAATCCGCTGCCGAGCTCTCGAACCGCGGCGACGAGTCGCTCGAGCTCGTCGGGGAGATAGACGAACTCGTCCGACACCTCGATCAGCCTGCCCTCCCGCACGACGACGTGGAGCTGCTCCCGATCGAGGCCGAGCTCGGATCGGCGGGGAGCTGCCAGACCCGACGCACGGAGGGTCTCCTCCGCCTTGGCCCAGGCCTCCTCCCCCGACCCGTCCAAGGTCCCGATGAAGTCCGGCGTTCGGACGTGGGCTCCCTGCTCGACGAGATCGTCGGACGCCGCGACGACCGCCTCGAGGATCTCCGGCTCGATGCGAAGCGTGGTGGCGAGGTCGGGCTTGGGGACTCCGGGGCGCAGCGGGTTGGCCTGCTGGTAGGCGCGGGTGCGCTCGACCGCCGCGAGCCCGATCTCGGCCTGACGGCCCTCCGAGACGATCCACGCCCCGGCGTCGAGGCCCCGACGGGCCCGGCCGCCACCCGAGTCGGCGGTGAGGTCCTCGCCTCGCGCCACGCCGCGCACGTCGAGCAGCGCCTGCGCCACGGCGTCGGGCGTGGCGGCGCCGAGGAGGATCTCCACCGACCGACGGACGTCGGTCCCCCTCCGGGGTGGATGCGGGTCGAGGACCCGTCCTCCTGCGACCACGGCCCGCCGGCCGACCTCGCGCAGCACCAATCGATCTCCTGCCGTGATGGGGATGGCCGTCTCCGGCTCCACGATGGCGGTGCCGGTGCCGTCGAGCTCCGGCCCCTCGAGCAGCCGCAGCCGGGCGGGCCATGACCCGCTCCCCATGTGGAGTCGGTACGCCCCTCGGTTGCGGATCGGCTCGGCCAGCGTCCGGACCGTCCGCAGCTCGGCCGTGAAGCGGCGGGAGGTCCGCCAGTCTCCCGGCCGGCCGAGCATCGAGCCCCGCTCGGCCTCGTCCCGATCGACGCCGACCACGTTGACGGCCGTCCTGGTGCCGGGCAGGGCGACCTCGACGGACCGTTCGTGGCTCTGGAGGCCGCGCACCCGGACCGGGATCCCCTGGGGGAGGATGGCCAGCGTGTCGCCGACGGCGATCCGTCCTTCGAGCAGCGTTCCCGTGACGACCGTTCCCGCTCCTCCGATCGTGAAGGCCCGGTCGATCCACATCCGGGTGCGGTCGCCGGCCCGGGGCGGCACGTCGGCGAGCGCGGCGCCGATCGCCGCGGCGATCTCGTCGATACCGCGCCCCTCCGGTGCTGCGGTCGCGACGACGGGGGCGCCCTCGAGTGACGTTCCCTCGAGCCGTTCGCGCAGCTCGAGCTCGGCGAACTCCAGCAGCTCGCCGTCGACGAGATCCGCGCGGGTGAGCGCCACCACCCCGCGGGTGACGCCGAGCAGGTCCAGGACGGCGAGGTGCTCCTCCGACTGGGGCATCCATCCCTCGTCTGCGGCCACGACGAAGAGCGCGACATCGACGGCCCCGACGCCGGCGAGCATGTTCTTGATGAACCGCTCATGACCGGGGACGTCGACGAAGCCCACCTCGGTGCCGTCGGGGAGCGTGGTCCAGGCGAAGCCGAGATCGATCGTCAGGCCGCGCCGCTTCTCCTCCTCCCAGCGATCCGGATCCAGTCCGGTGATCGCGCGGATCAGCGTCGACTTGCCGTGATCGACGTGCCCGGCGGTCCCTACGATCGGCATGCCGACGCCAGCGCGCCGGCGACGAGCTCGTCGTCGGCCGGATCCACGCTGCGGAGATCGACGACGAGGCGACCCTCGTCGCGGCGGGCCACGACGGGCGGCTCGGCCTCGAGCAGGCGGTGCCAGGCCTCCTGGCCCGCGGCGACCTGCAGGACCGGTCCCGGGATGCCTCGGCCGGGCACGGAGCCGGCTCCCGGGAGTGATCGATCCATGACCACCTGCGCCGTCACTCCGGCTCGGGAGACGAGGCGTCCGTAGCGCTCCTCGAGCCCGGCATCGTCGAGGGCGACGGCCCGCCAGAACGGGATCTCTCCGCCGCGACCGGAGGCGTAGAGCTCGAGGGTCACGGCCAGTGCCGCGAGGCCGGCTCCGTCGATGCGGACCGCCCGGGCGATGGGATGACGTCGGATCCGTTCGATGACGTCGGCGGTCCCGGCGAGGATCCCTGCCTGGGGGCCCCCGAGGAGCTTGTCGCCGGAGAACATCACCACGTCGGCGCCGCCGTCGAGGGTCTGCCGGGCGGCGGGCTCGTCGGCGAGCCAGGCCGGAGGCGGTCCATCGAGCCACGGCACCCGGGCGTCCAACAGACCGGAGCCGATGTCCGCCGCGAACGGCAGTCCGTGCTCCCGTCCGAGGGCGGCGAGGTCTGCGTAGCCGACCTCCTCGGTGAACCCTTCGACGCGGTAGTTGGACGGGTGGACCTTGAGGAGCAGCGCCGCCTCGCCGTCGACCGCCCGTGCGTAGTCGGCGAGCCGCGTCCGATTGGTGGTCCCCACCTCCACGAGGCGTGATCCGGAGGCGGCCATCAGCTCCGGCAGCCGGAACGATCCGCCGATCTCGATCAACTCGCCGCGGGAGACGATCGTCCCGCGGCCGCCCGCCAGGCCGGCGAGGGTGAGCAACAGGGCCCCGGCGTTGTTGTTGACGACGTAGGCGGCCTCGGCGCCGGTGAGCGACGCGACGAGCCGGTGGACGTACGCACCGCGAGCGCCGCGCCGGCCCGTCGTCAGGTCGAACTCCACCGGTGACGGCGCCGAAGCCGCCGTCGCGGCGGCTTCGGCGGCCTCGGGGTGCAGCACCGCCCGTCCGAGATTGGTGTGCAGGAGGACGCCCGTGGCGTTGACGACCCGTCCGGGACGGAACCGCCGGAGTGCCTCGGCCTCCCGCCGGGCCCGGAGCTCGGGAGAAGTCGATTCCGACCCCTCGGCGCGCCACTCGGCGATGGCGGCCCGCGCGATCTCGACGAGCAGCGCCCGGGGGAGGGTGCCGTCATCGAGAGCGGATGCGAGGGAGTCCACCGAGGGCGGGCGATGAGCCATGTGCGGAGATTACCGGCACCGGTATTCTCGGCCCGTGGCCTCATCGACTCCCGCGGACACGCCGGTCCGTCGTGCCGCGACGGTGGTCGTGCTCCGTCCCTCTGCGAGCGGCGCCGAAGTGCTCATGGTGCGACGGTCGCGTTCGGCGCGGTTCATGGGCAACGCCCGTGTCTTTCCCGGTGGCGCCGTCGATGCCGCCGACGCCGGCCCCTCGGCCCGGTCGGTCGTCCGGTGGACGGGAGACCCCGAGGAGTTCGATTGGCGCGCCGCCGCCCTGCGCGAGGTCGCCGAGGAGGCCGGCATCGTGATCGGCACCGGGCAGCCGCTCGAGGGGGTCGGCGCAGGCGCCCCGGCCGAGGCCGTCTATGCGTCGGCGGCGACCTCCGGCGTGACGTTCGATGCCGACCGCCTCGCCTATGTGGGCAACTGGTTGACGCCTCTCGGCATGTCGCGCAGATTCGACACGCGTTTCTACTTCGCCGTCGTGGATCGGGACGCCGAGCCCTCTACCGACGACCGCGAGGTCTTCGACGCCGTGTGGGTGAGACCGCAGGAGGCGTTCGCCAAGGGCGATTCCGGTGAGTGGGCCGTCGAGCTGCCGACCCGGACCATGCTGTGGCTCGTGGACGGTTTCGGGTCCCCGGACGAGGCGTTCGCCTACGCCGCGACCGTCGGGTCCGTCGATCGGATCGAACCACGCATCGTTTTGGGGGATGATGGGGCCAGAGTCCTGCTGCCGAGCAGAGGAGCGCGGCGTTGAAGGTCCATCAGATCCTTGCCCCGAACCCCGGGATCTTCACCGGATTGGGCACGAACAGCTATGTCGTCGCGTCGATGGGCGAAGCCGTCCTCATCGACCCGGGCCCTGTCATCCCGGGCCACATGCAGGCCGTCCGTGACGAGGTCGCCGGCTATCGGGTCAAGGCCGTCCTCGTGACCCATTTCCATCCCGACCACGCGCCGGCGGCGAATCCTCTCGGCGAGGAGTTCGGCGTCCCGGTCTACGGACGTGATCCCGGTCCCGCTTTCAAGCCCGATGTGCGCATTGCCGATGGTGATGAGGTGGCGTTCGGCGACCTCGTCGCCGAAGCCGTGCACACGCCAGGCCACACGCCGGACCACACATGTTTCAAGA
>DATHYU010000119.1:0-2717 GCA_035458965.1 Acidimicrobiia bacterium
TCGGCCCGCAGCGCGTGCTGCGGGCCGATCCCGGTGGGTTGCAGACTCTCCAGGGGGGGCGAGAGAGCCTGCGGGTGGGGCGCCACGAGGGCACCGGGCCGCACGATAGACCGGCGCCATTTCCGGGACAAAAGCGTCCACACCCGTGTATTCGAATTCGACGAGACGTCGCTGCAGAAGAACGCCGACGGGGTCGAAGTCGACCGCCACACCGGGTGGGCGCCTCGCGACGGCGCCCCCGTCATGGCGCTGCCGCCGGGGCACCACCGGTAGCCTGCCCACAGGGAGGTGGTCGTGGAAGCCGAACGTCCGCGCCTCACGGCGTTCTCGCACGGGGCGGGCTGAGCCTGCAAGCTCGCCCCGGACGAGTTGGCGCAGGTCCTGCGTCGCCTGGACAACCTACCGGCCGTCACCGACGACCGCCTCGTGGTGGGGGTCGGCGGTGCGGACGACGCCGGCGTCTTCCGACTCACCGCCGATGTCGCCCTCGTCCAGACGGTCGATTTCTTCACCCCGATCGTGGACGACGCCCGCGACTGGGGACGGATCGCCGCGGCCAACGCGCTCAGCGACATCTATGCGATGGGGGCGCGTCCGCTCACGGCGCTGCAACTGGTCGGCTGGCCCCGGGACCGCCTTCCCTTCGACCTGCTCGGCGACGTCGTCGAAGGCGGCGCCGAGGTCCTCGCCGAAGCAGGCTGCACGATCGTCGGTGGGCACTCCGTCGACGACCCCGAGCCCACGTACGGCTTCGCCATCACCGGGACGGTCCATCCCGACAGGGTCGTGACCAACGTCGGCGGCCGCCCCGGTGACCGTCTCGTCATCACCAAGCCGATCGGCACGGGCGTCGTGACGACCGCCGTGAAGCGGGGGAAGGCGCCCGACGGCGCCGAAGAGGCGGCCGTCGCCGTGATGACGGCCCTCAATCGCGACGCATCCGAGGTGATGGTGGACGTGGGCGTATCGGCCGCAACGGACGTCACCGGGTTCGGCCTGCTGGGGCACCTCGGTGAGATGCTGGCAGGCACGATCGGGGCGGTGATCGACGCCGGCGTCGTGCCCTTGCTCCCCGGGGCGCGGGAACTCGCCGAGGAGGGCATCGTGCCGGGGGGGACCAAGCGCAACCTCCGGCACGCGGAGGCCTTCACCGACTTCGGTGATCTGCCGGCCTGGATGCGACTGCTCCTCGCCGACGCCCAGACGAGCGGCGGACTGCTGATCGCGGTGGCCCCCGAGCGTTGCGACGAGCTCGTCACGCGGATCGATGGCGCCGTCGTCGTCGGTCACGTGACCGACGAAGGAGGCCGCATCCGGACCGGCACCGGGTGAAGATCCTCACCCGCCAGACCCTCGTCCTGTCGACCGGCGCCTTCATCGTGATGCTCGGGCTGTCGCTGGTGGTCCCGATCCTGCCGCTGTATGCACGCCAGTTCGGCGTCAGCCGCACCGCGGCCGGGGCGCTCGTGTCGAGCTTCGCCGTGGCGCGACTCGTGTTCGACGTCGCCGGAGGCGTGCTCGCCGACCGGTACGGAGCACGCCGCGTGATGCTCGTGGGCGCCTGGGTCCTCATCCTGTCGAGCATCGGGGCCGCCCTCGCCCCGTCGTACGGGATCCTTCTCGTCACCCGGGTGCTGGAGGGGGTGGGCTCGGCGGCCTTTGCGACGTCGGCGAACCAGCTGATCGTGATCGCGACACCGAGTGCCGTTCTCGGCCGCACCATGGCGGTGTACCAGACCGGGATCCTGGCCGGGATCTCCATCGGCCCGATCGTGGGCGGCAAGGCCGCCGAGCTCGGCGACTTCCGCACCCCCTTCTGGATCTATGCCGCGCTGGGACTGGCCGTCGTCGTGCTCGTCGTCCGGTTCGTCGAACGCGGCGAGCCGCAAGGACGGACTCTGCGGCAGGTCTTCGCGACCGCCCGGACCGTGCTCCGGCGCCCGGCGTTCCTCGCGCTCATGTTCGTGGCGATGGTCATCTTCATCATGCGCGCCGGCGCCAGCCTCACCTTGCTGCCCCTCTACGCAGGGGAGGAGCTCGGGTTCGGCGAGACCGACATCGGCATCGTCATCGCGGCCGCGGCCGCCGTGAACGTCCTGGTCGTGAATCCGGGAGGGTGGCTGGTCGACCGTATCGGCCGGCGCCCCGTTCTGGTGATGGGCCTCGTCCTGACGGCCGTGGCGACGGCGGCGATCGGGTTCCTCGACACCTTCGCGAGCCTGGTCGTCCTTTCCGCGGCGAGCGGCGTCGCCGGTGCCCTGGCATCGATCCCGCCGCCGACGCTCGCCGGGGACCTCGCACCCGACGGCGCCGCCGGGGTCGCCGTCGGCCTGTACCGGTCGGCCGGTGACGTGGGCCTCATCGTCGGCCCGCTCATCGTCGGCGTCGCGGCCGACGCCGACGCCTTCCAGGCAGGATTCGTGCTGGTCGGTGGCCTGCTCGTGATCGCCGCCATCGTCGCCTCGTTCATCCCCGAGACCCGGCACGGGAACCCGGCACGCACGACGGAATGAGCCCGCCCTGGCATCATCGGGGGATGGACCGCCTCTCCGCCATCGCCGACGGCCTCTCGATCGGCCGTCTCCAACGCCACGTCTTGCTGTGCGCCGAGCAGTCGACGCCGCGCTGCGCCGGCTTCGAGGAGAGCGCCCGGGTCTGGCGGCGGTTGAAGTTCCGGCTCAAGGAGCTGGGGCTGGCATCGGCGCCACCGGTGTGGC
>DATHYU010000120.1:0-5623 GCA_035458965.1 Acidimicrobiia bacterium
GTCCAGAGGAGCGAGGCACAGCTCCAGGAGACGATCGCCACCGGTGCCTTCGCCATCGTGGACGATGGTCGGTTCACGCGAGTCGATGTGTTCGAGAGCGCTGACGAGTGGCCGGAGTACCTCCTGCGGCCGAAGACGGCAGGCTTCGTCGGCGACGACGGCGCCGTCGCCGACGCGCTCGTCCGTCTCGACGCAGGAGAGGAGAGCTTGCGGGTCGAGGCCGTCTACCGGGTCACGGTGTGTCGCGCCCGACCGGTGTGACCCGCCATCGCGCGGCGTGCGGACAGGGTGATCGTCCGCCGGGCCCGCCCTTTCAACCCATCCTGCGGGGGATCGCCTCGCGCCAGGTGTTGGCCGCCTCCTCGAGCGACACCACCTCCGTGCCGAGGACGATCTCGTCTCCTGCGAACCGGCCGATCACCCGGTGGGTTGCGCCACTGGCGCCCAGCGCCGTGATGGCGTCGTGGGCCAGGTCTGCGGGAACCGCCACCAGGAATCGGTGCGGCCCCTCGCCGAAGAGATCGACGCCGGGATCGATCTGAACCCCCACACCCGAACGGATCGCGACCTCTGCCGCGGCGACGGCGATGCCCCCGATCGAGACGTCGTGGAGCACGGGGCAGACGTCTGCGAGCACGACGGCGGCCTCGATGACGGACCTGCCGGCCCCTGGATCGGGGGCGGCAGGGCGGCCTTCGAGCCGGGCCTCGACGACGCGCTGGTGCGCGCTCCCGGCCAGGTCGGGGTCGCCTTCGGGGCCCACCAGCCACAGCGCCATTCCGGCCTCGGCACGGTCCAGGCGTGGCGGCGGATCGGGATACGGTTCGGCGAGGCCGAGGACGCCGACGACGGGCGTCGGATGGATGTCGATCCCGTCGGTCTCGTTGTAGAACGAGACGTTGCCCCCGACCACGGGCAGCCCGAGATCGCGGCACGCGTCGCTCATCCCGTCGACGGTCTCGGAGAACTGCCACATGATCTCGGGCTTCTCCGGGTTGCCGAAGTTCAGGTTGTCGACCACGGCGATCGGCCGGGCACCGGTCACGGCGACGTTGAGGGCTGCCTCCCACACCAGGAGCGCGGCACCCCGGCGGGGATCGAGCCGGCAGCGGCGCCCGTTGCCGTCGGTGGAGACGGCGAGCGCCTTCTGCGTGCCCTTGATCCGCAGCAGCGAGGCGTCGTGGCCGGGCTCGACGATCGTGTTGAGGAACAGCATGTGGTCGTACTGCTCCGAGATCCACGACCGGTCGCCGATGGCCGGGTCGTCGAGGAGCCGCAGCAGCGATGCGGCGGCGTCGTCGGTGGGTACGGCGGGCGTCTCGGACCAGAGTGCGTCGAGGTCGGCAGGACGCTCGAGCGGACGCCGGTAGAGGGGGGCGTCCTCCGACAGCGACGCGGCCGGGATCTCGGCGACGAGCTCGCCCCGGTGGTGGATCGTGAGGTCGCCACCGGGGACCACCGTGCCGATGATCGATGCCGACACGTCCCATCGGTCGGCGACGCCGAGCACCGCCTTCAGGTCGGCGGGCCGCACGATCGCCAGCATCCGCTCCTGCGACTCGGACATGAGCATCTCGGGTGCCGTCATGTCGTGCTCGCGCAGGTGCACCGCATCGAGGTCGACGTTCATCCCCATCCCGCCGTTGGCGGCGGTCTCCGAGGTCGCGCAGGCGATGCCCGCGGCTCCGAGGTCCTGGATCCCGACGACGAGGCCTCTGGCGAAGAGCTCCAGGCAGGCCTCGATGAGCTTCTTCTCCTCGAAGGGGTCGCCGACCTGGACCGAAGGGCGCTTGGCACCGCTCTCCTCGTCGAACGACGCCGACGCCAGGATCGACGCGCCTCCGATGCCGTCGCGGCCGGTCGCGTTGCCGAGCAGGACGGCGAGGTTGTCCTCGCCTGTGGCGGCCGACAGCACGAGCTGCTCGCGCTTCATGAGCCCGAGGCACATCACGTTCACGAGCGGGTTCCCCGCGTAGCAGTCGTCGAACTCGATCTCGCCCCCGACCGTCGGCACGCCGACGGCGTTGCCGTATCCGGCGATGCCTTTGACGACCCCGTCGAACAGGTAGCGGTTGTGGGCGTCGTCGAGGGATCCGAAGCGCAGGGGGTCCCAGACCGCGATCGGCCGGGCACCCATGGTCAGGATGTCGCGGAGGATCCCGCCGACCCCGGTCGCCGCCCCCTGGTAGGGCTCGACGAACGAGGGGTGGTTGTGGCTCTCGATGCGCAGTGCCGCGAGCCATCCGTCGCCGAGGTCGACGACGCCGGCGTTCTCGCCGGGTCCGACGACCACCCACGGAGCGTCGGAGGGGAACCGGCGGAGATGGACGCGCGAGGACTTGTACGAGCAGTGCTCGGACCACATCACCGAGTACATGGCGAGCTCGGCGTCGAGCGGCTCGCGTTCGAGGATCTCGACGACGTGGTCGTACTCGTCGTCGGTCATGCCGAGCTGGCGGTGGAGCGGCTCAGACACGGCTGGGCGTCAGCGAATCGACGAAGGAACGCAGTAGGGAGAGGCCGTCGGCGGATCCGAGGATCGCCTCGACGGCGCGCTCGGGGTGGGGCATGAGGCCGGCGACGCTGCCGCGCGCGACGCCGGCGATGCTGCGGGCTGCGCCGTTGGGGTTCGCCGCGTCGGAGACGTCGCCCCCGGGGTCGCAGTAGCGGAGCACGACGCCGCCGGTGCGCTCGAGCTCGTCGAGCACATCCGTGTCGGCCACGTAGTTCCCCTCGTACGAGTTGAGCGGGATCTCGAGCACGTCACCGACGGCCGCCGAGCCGGTCAGCACCGATCCCGTGCTCTCGACCCGGAGATGGATGGGGCGGCAGACGAATCGGAGGTCGCGGTTCTCGACGAGGGCACCGGGGAGCAGTCCCGCCTCGCAGAGGATCTGGAAGCCGTTGCAGATCCCGAGGACCGGCCGCCCGATCTCGGCGAACCTCGCCACCTCGGTCATGATCGGCGAGAACCGGGCGATCGCCCCGGTTCGGAGGTAGTCCCCGTGGGCGAATCCGCCCGGGAGCACGACCCCGGCGAAGCCGTCGAGCGAGGTCTCCTTGTGGAAGACCAGCCGGGCATCGACACCGAGCAGGTCGAGAGCGTGGACGACGTCGTGCTCGCAGTTCGTGCCGGGGAAGACGACGACGGCGACTCGCTGCGTCACGCGGGTTCCTCGACGGTGATGACGTAGTCCTCGATCACGGGGTTGGCGAGCAGTCGGCGGCACATCTCGTCGACCCGATCCATGACGGCATCCGGATCGTCGCCGGCGATGTCGAGATGGATGGTCCGGCCCATGTGCACCTCACCCACCTCGTCGTACCCGAGATCCCGCAGACCCCGGGCGACGGTGGTGCCCTCGGGGTCCGAGATCGAGGCGCGACGGGTGATCTCCACACGAACCTTCATGCCGAACCGGCCTCCTTCAGGTAGGACTCGAACGATCGTCCGGTCAGGCGCTCGAAAGCGTCGACGTACTTTCTGCGGGTCTCGGCGATCACTCCGGCCTCCAGGTGGGGCGCCGGGGGATCGTGGTCCCAGCCCATCGCATCCAGGGCGTCGCGCACGAATTGCTTGTCGAAGGACGGCATCGGCGCGCCCGGTTCCCAGGCCTCCGCCGGCCAGTAGCGCGACGAGTCGGGGGTGAGCACCTCGTCGACGAGGATCAGCTCGCCGTCGACCATCCCGAATTCGAATTTCGTGTCGGCGAGCAGGATCCCGCGGTCGGCCGCGTAGGCGGCGGCCGTCTCGTAGATGTCGACGCTGCGGCGTCGCAGTTCCTCGTAGACGGTGTCGCCGACGAGGGCGCGTGCCTCGGCCCCGGTGAGGTTCTCGTCGTGACCGGAAGCGGCCTTGGTCGCCGGGGTGAACGCGGGCTCCGGGAGCCGGTCGGCCATCCGGAGGCCTGCCGGCAGATGCTCCGTCGAGGGCCCGCCACCGCCGGCGTACTCCCGCCAGGAAGACCCGTAGAGGTAGCCGCGGACGACGCACTCCATCGGGAGGACCTCGGCGCGGCGCACGATCATGCTGCGCCCGCCGAGGTAGCCGAGCTCCTCGTCGTCGTGGGCGACCTGTGACGGGTCGGCGGACACGAGGTGGTGGGGCGTGTCGAGCAGGCCGAACCAGTGGGCCGAGAGCCCGGTCAGCACCCGGCCCTTGTCGGGAATGGGATCGGGGAGGATCGCGTCGTAGGCAGAGATGCGGTCGGTGGCCACGATGAGAAGGTGGTCGTCGTCGACCGCGTAGATCTCACGGACCTTTCCCGAGGCGAGGTGCTCCAGCGCCGGCACGACGGCGATGGTAGACGGGGCGCGATCGGCCCCGACCGGTCACGGAGCGACCCGGTACCCCTACCGGTAGGCCTCGGATCGCCTCTTCGCTCACGACCCGATCTCGCCGAACCAGACCGCCCCTTCCGTGTCCACGGCGAGGACCCCGGAGCGGGTGGCGATCACCGACGCGAGCTGACGGGTGGGAACGATCTGGATTGTCCACGCGGCGCCGTTGGACGACCAGTAGAGCGACGTCCCATCGCCCGTCGTGACGGCGGCCACCCATCCCGACGCGGAGACGGAGATCCGGGCCGCCCCGGCTCCGATGACCCTCCCCTCGTCGGACCGGAACCAGTGCCGTCCGTCGATCGACGCCCAGAAGGAGATGCCGGCCTCGGACGCCGTGACCGCGATCCAGTCGTCGGCCGCCCGGGCGGCGGACAGGAGGACCTCGTCCTCGAACGGAGGCTCGTCGCGAACGATGGTCCACGACTCACCGGAGTCGGAGCCCCAGATCGAGGCCTCGCCCGAGGATCCGTCGCTGATGAGTGTGAGGCGGTTCCCGCCGACGAGGGCGGTGCCGGCGAGCGGGATCGGGAGTTGCTCGCCGCGTTCGAACCGTTCGTCGTCCTCGGAGCGCCAGACGGCGGTGCCCACCACGCCTCCCGGTACCAGCGTCGTGCTCGCGGCTTCGGTGGTGAGGACGCCGGCGGTTCCGCGGAGCTGGAACACCTGCTCGCCGTCGGACACCCGGATGCCGCGCAGGGTGATGTCGGAGCCGCTGCGGACGGCATCGAGCCGGTAGGCCTCGCGGGACGTGTCCGTTTCGATCGGCTCGACCCAGACGACGTCGCGTCCGTCCACCGTGCCGGTCGTGAGGCGCCCCGGATCGACCTCGAGCAGCGAGGGCCAGTCGAGGGAGGCCGCCAGCTCTGCGACGACGAGCACGAGGTCGTCCACGGCTCCGCTGCGCACCTCGCCGATCGTGACGGTGACGTTCGGGATGTCGGGGAGCGCCCCGGCCGAGCCGGCGACGGGCGACCACGCCCGGCCGCCGTCGTCGCTGCGCCACAGCAGGGCGGGCTGCCCCTCCGATGGCGGGTCGATCGCGATGAGCGTGTCGCCGGCGGTGGACACGACGGCGCCGGCTGCCGGTCCCTCGACCGGCTCCCACTCGGCCCCATCCGGTGACCAGTGTGGGATGCCTCCGCCCCAGGCGACGAGCCCGCCCGATGTGAACGCCACCCGGCCCAGGTCCGGGTCGAGCCGGCCGACCGGCGACCAGCCGACGACGCGTCCCTCGGTGCGGATCGTCGGTGCGGTCGTCGTCGTGACGGTCCCGGCCGAT
>DATHYU010000121.1:0-3078 GCA_035458965.1 Acidimicrobiia bacterium
CGCGGACATCCGGGTGATGGAGCGGTCGGCGCGACTGGTTCCCGCGACGAAGCGCGGGCTCGTCCCCGAGAGTGGCGACACCTACCTCCTGCCTCGGCTGGTCGGGTGGGAGCACGCCGCCCGGTTCTACTTCCTCGGCGAGGACGTCTCAGGGGAGGACGCGCTCGCCCAGGGGATCGTGTCGGAGGTCGTCGACGGTGCCGACGGCGTCCGCGACCGGGCGGCCGAGCTGGCCTCGCAGATCGCTGCGATGCCGCCCCTGGCCCTGCGGGCGGCCAAGCGGATGATGCGGGCCGGGCGCACCGACGGGTACGTCGATCACGTCGAGCGGGTGCTCCGCGAGCTCATTCCTCTCTTCCATACGAAGGACTTCGCCGAGGGCGTCGCCGCCTTCATGGAGAAGCGGCCGGCGACGTTCTCCGGCGAGTGAGACGCCTCTCGATCGATCGCGCCCGGCGGCTCGCCATCGCCGCCCAGGGCCTGCATCGTCCCCGACCCGACCGCGTCGACGTCCGCCACATCCAGCGCGTCTTCGACGATGTCGGCCTCGTCCAGATCGACTCGGTGAACGTCATCGCCCGGGCTCATCGCCTCACGCTCTTCGCCCGCCTCGGCGCATACGACTCGGAGGTGTTCCGCCGCTTCGTCGAGGACCGCCGCGGGGTGTTCGAGTGCTGGGCGCACGCGGCGTCGTTCGTGTCGATCGAGCAATGGCCGTGGTTCGTGCACCGCATGGAGAACACCCGGCCGTGGCGGAGCATCCAGACCCTCGGGAAGGAGCAGCCCGGATACATCGAGGCCGTGCTGGACGAGGTTCGGCAGCGGGGCCCCTTGACGATCTCGGATCTCGAGGACGGCGGTGGGACGACCGGGGCGTGGTGGGGGTGGAAGAAGGGCAAGGTCGCGCTCGAGTGGCTCTTCGACACGGGGCGGATCACCTCGGCGGGCCGCCGCAACGGGTTTGCACGGGTCTACGACCTCACCGAGCGGGTCATTCCGTCCGAGGTCCTCGACGCGCCGCAGGCGACATCGGAGCAGGCCCACCGCGCGTTCGTGCGACGGGCCGCCCGCGGGCTCGGCGTCGCGACGGTGAAGGACCTCGCCGACTACTACCGAGTCAAGGTCGCCGACACGAAGCGGGCCATCGAGTCGCTGGTCGCGGCCGGCGATCTGGAGCCCGTCGCGGTCGAGGGTTGGTCCGAGGCCGCCTACCTCGATCCCACGATCCCGATCCCCCGATCCGTCGAAGCCAGGGCGCTGCTCGCCCCCTTCGACTCGCTCGTCTGGTACCGCGACCGCGACGAGCGGCTGTTCGACTTCCACTACCGGATCGAGATCTACGTGCCGGAACCGGACCGGGTCTTCGGGTACTACGTGCTGCCCTTCCTGCTCGGCGACCGCCTCGTCGGCAGGGTCGATCTCAAGGCCGATCGTCAGGTCGGGGTCCTTCGGGTTCGCGGCGCCTACGCCGAACCGTGGGCCGACCGGCCCGCGGTCGCCGTCGCGCTGGCCGCCGAGCTCCACGAGATGGCCGGGTGGCTCGGCCTCGGGGACGTGTCGGTGGAACGGCGCGGCGACCTGGCCGGCCCGCTTCGCACCGTCGTGTGATCAGGCCTCCGTTCGCAGGGGCCCCGGGGAGCCACACGACGCGCCGGGGGAGTGGGATCTCGACGTGGTGCGCTTCGAAGCCCCGTTCGGGAGCGGATCACCGCTGATGTGCCCGGCACTAGCCTCGGTCCGAGGACCGACAGGAGGCTCAATGATCGATTTCCAGGACCGCGTCGCCGTCGTCACCGGTGCCGGTCGCGGCCTCGGCGCCAATCACGCCAAGCTGCTCGCGTCGCGGGGCGCCGCCGTCGTCGTGAACGACCCCGGCGTGGCCGCCGACGGCACCGGGTCCGAGTCGCGTCCGGCGGACGACGTCGTCGCCGAGATCACCGAGGCCGGCGGTGCGGCCATCGCGAACTACGAGTCCGTGGCGGACCCGGCGGGCGGAGAGGCCATCGTCCAGGCAGCGCTCGACGAATACGGGCGCGTCGACATCGTCGTCAACAACGCCGGCATCCTGCGGGACAAGGCCTTCCACAACCTCGAGTGGCCGAACCTCGAAGCCGTGGTCGACGTCCACCTCAAGGGTGCGTTCTACGTGACGCAGCCCGCATGGAAGGTGATGCGGGACCAGGCCTACGGCCGCATCGTCATGACGTCGTCGAACGCCGGGATCCTCGGCAACTTCGGCCAGTCGAACTACGGTGCCGCCAAGGCCGGGCTGGTCGGGTTCATGAACGTGCTCAAGATCGAAGGCGCCAAGTACGGGATCAAGGTGAACACGATCGCCCCCGTGGCGCGAACCCGGATGACGGAGGACCTGCTCGGGCCGGTGGCCGAGAAACTCGACCCGGCACAGGTGTCGCCGGTCGTGGCCTACTTCTGCTCGGAGGCGTGCGAGTTCAGCGGTGAGATCTGGTCGGTGGCCGGCGGCACGGTCAGCCGGTTCTTCATCGGCCTCACCGACGGCTACTTCAAGCACCCCGACGAGGAGGGCCCGCTCACGATCGAGGACGTCGAGGCGAACATCGACGCGATCCGGGGCGAGCCCGGCTACGTCGTCCCGACCTCCATCCAGGACGAGATCCAGAAGATCGCGCCGAAGCTGTTCGGGTGAGCGGCCAACCGGCCCCCGACGCATCGAAGGCCGACTGGCGGGCCTGGTCCCGAGCCGTCCGATCGGGGCTCGCGATGGAGATGGTCGGCGATGCCATCACGGACGCGATCCGCCGCTGGGGGGTCATCCGGCCGGGCACCCGGGTGCTGGCGTTCGATGCGCTCGCCGACGAGCCCGACGTCACGGGGGTGGCCGCCGACGGGATCCCGCTGCTGACGCGCACCCCTCCGGCGGGGGACCTCACGCTGCATCGCGCCGACGGAAGGCTCGAGCGCCATGCGCTCGGTTTCCGCCAGCCCGTCGCCGACGCCCCGGAGGTCACAGCCGAGGAGGTCGATCTCGTGCTGGTGCCGGGGCTCGTGTTCGACCGATCGGGCGGACGGATCGGGCGAGGCTCCGCCTACTTCGACCGG
>DATHYU010000122.1:0-3231 GCA_035458965.1 Acidimicrobiia bacterium
GGCGCCGACGTGCTCATCGAGGACGGGGTCGTCGCGGAGGTCGGGACCTCGGTCCGGGCCCGGGGGGCGGAGACGATCGATGCCTCGAACGCCATCGTGATGCCGGGGTTCGTCGACGGGCACCGGCACCTGTGGCACTCGCTCTTCCGCAACGCCGGCCGCTTCGGCGGCGAAGGATCTGCGGAGGCCCTCGGACCGCACCACACGCCCGACCACGTCTATGCGGCGACGCTCATCGGGCTGCTCGGCGCCGCATCGGCCGGCATCACCACCGTCGTCGACTGGGCGGATCTGCCGTCGGAGGGCGGCTTCGTGGAGGCCGCGCTGCAGGCCCACGCCGACGCCGGCCTGCACGGGGTGATCGTGGCGGCCCCCGGAGCATGGGGCGGGGATGTCCGAGACATCGATCGGATCCGCCAGATTGCGGCCGGCGCAGCCGGGGAGGATCGGAGGGTCGCCTTCGGTGCCACGGATCCCCATGACCCCCTGGCGGCGGGCGACGAGTGGGCGGCGGCGCGTGCCGCCGGGCTCCGGATCCATGCCCGGGTCGGCGTCGACCCGGCCACGACCGGCGTCGCGGCGGGACTCGCTGCAGCATCCTTGCTCGGCAGCGACGTGACCCTCGTTCACTGCACCAGCGCCGACGACGCAGACCTCGAGGCGATCGCTTCGACGGGCACCGGCGTGGTGATCACCCCCTCCATGGAGATGACGGCCGGCATCGGGTCTCCGCCGCTCCAGGGCTTCATCGATCGCAACATCCGCCCCGGCCTCGGGGTCGGTAGCGAGGTCGAGGCGCCGGGGGACATCTTCGCCCAGATGCGTGCGGCGAACTCCGTCCAGCACGCGACCGTCTTCGACCTGAAGCTCGCCGGCAAGGGCGGGATCCCCAACCTCCTCAACACCCGCCAGGTGCTTCGGTACGCCACCATCGACGGGGCCGCCGCCGTCGGCCTGGGCGACACGACCGGTTCCCTGTCGCCGGGCAAGCGCGCCGACGTGATCGTCCTGCGCACCGACCTTCCGAACATCGCACCCGTGAACGATCCCATCGGCGCCGTGGTGTGGGGCATGGACGGGGCGAACATCGACTGGGTCTTCGCCGGCGGGCGTGCCGTCGTCGCTCACGGTGAGCCGTCGGCCGACGTCGGACGGGCCCGCGACCTCGCCATGCGAGCGCATCAGGACGTTGCCCGTGCGGCGGGGCTTCTCGTCGACACCGGAGCGGAGCGATGACCGCCCGGTCCGCCCCATCGGCAGCGATCACGCGGTTCGTCGTCGCCTCGCGATACATGCCCGTCTTCGTGGCGATGGCCCTTCTCGTGGCGATCGCGGCGATCTGGGTGCCCGAGACGCTGAGCCGCGTCGCTCTCTCGGCGATCGCTCCCTTCGGAGCCCTTCTCGCGATCACCGCCCTCGGCCAGATGCTCGTCGTGATGACGGCCGGGATCGATCTCAGCACGCCGGGGACCCTCACCCTCTCCGCGATGATCATGGTGGGCGTGAGCGGTGGGGACGATGGACGCGTCGCCGTCGCGGTCCTCACCGCGATCGGCGTGGCGGCACTCATCGGCCTGGTGAACGGGATCCTCATCGGGGGCCTCAAGCTGAACGCGCTCATCGTCACGCTCGCCGTGGGCCAGGTCGTCGTCGGGATCGTCAGTCGCTACGTCAGGACGTTCCCCGTGCAGAGCTCGGTGCCACGCGGTTTCTCGGACTGGACGGCGACCAAGATCTTCGGTGTCAGCCCGATCTTCTGGATCGGCGTGGGCATGACGGTGCTCCTCATCCTCGGGCTCCGCTATACCTCCGTAGGACGACGGTTCCAGGTGGTGGGGGCCAACCCGGTCTCGTCGCAGGTCGTCGGGATCCGTGTGACGCTGAACCGGATCCTCGTCTACGTCGTCGCCGCCATGCTCTACGCCGTTGCAGGCATCGCCCTTGCCGGCCTGCTGCGGAACCCCGGTCCGAACATCGGCTCGCCGTACCTCCTGGGACCCATCGCCGCTGTGGTCATCGGAGGAGCCTCCCTGACCGGGGGCCTCGCGAGCCCGGGAGCCACGTTCGTCGCGGCAATGTTTCTTCAAGGCCTCAACCAGATGATGCGGACCCTGGGCCTCGCCACTGCGCTGCAGTTCGTGGTCTTCGGGGCCGTGATCATCGGCGGGATGCTCGTTTCGGGCGACCGCATCATCAAGACGGTCGAGCGGGTGCTGCGTGAGCGGCGAAGACCCGACGACCAGGCGGTCCCGGCATGACCGGTCGCCTTCGGATACATGCACGTGCAGGGACGGGAGGTCCCGTGAGGGAAGACAGGAGAGAGAAGAGGATGCGACTGAGACTGATTGTGAGCATCATCGCCGTGTTGGCGCTCGTCGCCGCTGCGTGTGGTGACGATGATGCCGATACGACGACTGCGACGACGGTTGCGGCGACGACGACGACGGCTGCGTCGGGGACGACGGCTGCGGCGACCACGGTTCCGGCCGGGTCGTTGGACGAGTTCTTGGTGACGCCGGGGACGTTGACGTTGGTGACGACGGGGAACTTCCCGCCGTTCACGTTGATCAATGCCGAGACGGGTGACGTCGAGGGCTATTCGCTCGATGTCGGTCGTGAGGTGGCGCGGCGTCTGGGACTCGAGTTCGCGACGCCGACGGTTGATTTCGTGGCGGAGTTGGAGGGTCTGCAGGCGGGTCTGTATGACATTGCCGATTCGGGTATCTGGCCGACGACGACGCGGCAGGAGACGTTCATCTTCACGCGGCCGATGACGTCGGCGGGGTTCATTGCTCTGGTGCGGGCCGAGGATGCCGGTTCGGCGGGTCTGGATGGGATCGCCGGGAAGGCCGGTGCGATCCAGGGTTCGATCCATGAGCAGTGGACGATCGAGAACGAGGCGACGCTCGGTTACGACGAGTATGTGCCGTTTGCGGGTGCTGCCGAGGCGGAGCTGGCGTTGAAGCAGGGTCGCATCGATGTGTGGGTCATCGACTCGCTGGTGGGTGCGGCTCGGGCGTTGGGTGATCCGGAGCTCGAGGTGACGGGTCCGACGTTGAATGCGCATCCGTTGTCGATGACGTTCCGTCCCGACAGTGAGGGGTTGCGTGACGCGATCGATCCGGTGTTGGATTCGATGATCGCCGATGGGACCCTGGCCTCGGCTCAGGTCCGTTGGTTCGGTCGGTGCATCGAGGTGCCCGACGACATCAACTCCGCACCGCCCTACAC
>DATHYU010000123.1:0-6591 GCA_035458965.1 Acidimicrobiia bacterium
GGCGTCGCCCCGGCCTTGGCGTCGTTCGGTGCCTCGCCGAGACGGCCCAGCAGCCACTCCGAGGCCTCGGCCAGCGCGTCGATCGCCGCCCCGAGCGGCAGGGCGAGGTCGGCCAGTTCGCTCGAGGCGGCCTCTCCGGCCGTCCGGCGCATCTCCGCGAGGAGCTCTCGGACGGCGTCCCCGCCCCGCAGGGGGAGCTTCCGGGTGGCCAGATCGTCGGCCTGGATGCCGTTCGTCCCCTCGTAGATCGGCGCGATGCGAGCATCCCGCAGGAGCCGGGCCGCGCCGGTCTCCTCGACGTATCCCATGCCGCCGTGGACCTGGATCCCGAGGGAGGCGCACTCCACACCGAGGTCGGTGCCCCACGCCTTCGAGATCGGGGTGAGGATCGCCGCCAGCTCGTCCGCCCGGCTCCGGGTCGCCTCGTCGGCGCCGTGGTGCCGCAGGTCGATCATGAGGCCGTTGCGGTACATGACGCAGCGCATCGCCTCGACTCGGGACCGCATGAGCATGAGCGTGCGGCGCACGTCCGGATGCTCCACGATCGGTGACGACTCGGTCTTGGGCGCGCCGATCGCTCGGCCCTGGCGCCGTTCCCGGCTGAAGGCCGCGGCCTTCTGCAGCGCCCGCTCCGCGATGCCGAGGCCCTCGAGGCCCACCTGGAGCCGGGCGTTGTTCATCATGGTGAACATGTAGCGCAGGCCCTGCTGCTCCTCGCCGATGAGGTGGCCGATGGCGCCCTCGCCCTCGTCGCCGAAGGACAGGACACAGGTCGGGCTGGCGTGGATGCCCAGCTTGTGCTCGATCGACACGCAGGTCACGTCGTTGCGCGCACCCGGCGATCCGTCGGCGTCCACGAGGCGCTTGGGCACGATGAAGCAGGAGATGCCCTTCGTCCCCGGCGGGGCGTCGGGCGTGCGGGCGAGGACGAGGTGGATGATGTTGTCCGTCAGGTCGTGCTCGCCCCACGTGATGTAGATCTTCTGGCCGGTGATGCGGTACGTCCCATCGTCCTGTCTCACCGCCCGGGTCGTGAGCGCACCGACGTCCGAGCCGGCCTGGGGCTCGGTGAGCACCATCGTGCCGGTCCACTCGCCCGTGATGAGCTTCTCGAGGTAGGTCGCGTTCTGCTCCTCGGTCCCGTACTCGAGCAGGAGCTCGATGGCGCCGAACGTGAGCATCGGGCAGAGGGAGAACGCCATGTCGGCGGTGGTCACCATCTCCTGGACGGCGAGACCGACCGTGAACGGCATCCCGCCCCCGCCCCACTCCGCGGGGAAGGCGGCAGCGGGCCACCCGGACTCCACGAACTTGGCGTACGCCTCGATGAAACCGGTGGGCGACGTGACCGACCCGTCCTCGTTGCGGCGGCTCCCCTCGGCGTCGCTGGCGGTGTGGAGCGGGGCGATGACCTCGGAGCAGAAGCGCCCGGCCTCGTCGAGCGCTCCCCGGACGAACTCGGCGTCGAGCTCCGAGAACGCGTCGAGGGCGGCGAGCTCGCCGAGCCCGGCGACTTCCTCGAGGGTGAACACGATGTCGTCGATGGGGACCCGGTAGTCGCTCATGCGGGCAAGGCTACCGGAGGCCGCACCCCGGCCACCGGGCGTTGGGTACGATCGCCGGACCCGACCCGAGGTGTCTTCGATGTCGACCGTTTCCCTGTCCTTCGACGACGGCGTCGCCCGTCTCACCCTCGATCGCCCCGAGGCGGCGAACGCCATCGACGCCGGGTTGTCCCGGGACATCCGGGACGCCGTGATCGCGATCGAGCGGGCGCCGTCGGTCGGGGCCGTGCTGCTCACCGGGAACGGCAAGATGTTCTGCGGTGGTGGCGACCTGAAGAGCATGTCGGAGTCCGACGACCTGCCGACCCTGGTGGAGAACATCACGATCGACTTCCATGCGGCGGTGTCGCGACTCGCCCGCCTCGACGCTCCGGTGGTGGCCGGCGTCCACGGGGCGGCGGGGGGAGCGGGCATGAGCCTCGTCGCCGCCGCCGATCTCGTGGTCGCCGGGGAATCCACCGTCTTCCGGATGGGCTACACCGCGGCGGGCCTCGCACCCGACGGGTCGTCGTCGTTCTATCTGGCCCGGGTCGTCGGCCTCCGCCGGGCCATGGAGCTCGCGCTCACCAACCGGCCGCTCGACGCCGCGACCGCCGAGGCCTGGGGCCTGGTGAACCGGGTCGTTCCCGACGACGACGTTCAGGCAGAAGCCGAGAGCCTCGCCCGCAAACTCGCCTCGGGCGCCCGCACCGCGTTGGCCGAGGCAAAGCGCCTGCTCCTCCTGGGCGCCACGTCCGCCCTCGAGGAGGCGATGGAGCGCGAGTCGCTCGCGATCGCCCGCACCGCGGGCACGGCCGACGCCGCCGAAGGCGTCCGCGCGTTCATCGAGAAGCGCAAGCCCGTTTTCGGGGGCTAGCTCCCACCGAGGAACCGGGAGATCGCCTCGCCGACCTCGTCGGGCGAGTCCTCCTGGACGAAGTGGCTGCCCCGCACCCGGACCGTCGTCTGGTTCGGCCAGCCGAGGCAGAAGTCCCGCTGGGGCCCGGTCAGGATCGCCCCCGGATCGGCGTCGACGAAGAGCGTCGGCACCTCCGCCGACTCGAGCCACGCCGCGTAGGCGGCGACGATCGCATGGACGTCGGCCGGCTCTCCATCGATGGGGATCTCCCGCGGCCAGGTCAGTGTGGGACGGCGCGCCTCGCCGGGGTCGAGGTACGGGGCGCGGTAGCGGTCCATCTCCTCGTCGGTGAGGTCTCGCAACACGCTCCCCGGCAGCACCCGCTCCACGAACACGTTCTTCTCGAGGACCATCTCCTCCCCGGAGGGGGATCGAAGGCCCCGGAAGATCCGGTGGATCTGCTCCGGCCACTCGTCCCAGGTGACCGGCCGGACGAGCGCCTCCATGTAGGCGATCCCGAGGACGCGGTCGCGATGCTCGTTCGCCCAGTGGAAGCCGAGGGCCGATCCCCAGTCGTGGACGACGAGATACACCGACCCGTCGGGAACCACCGCGTCGAACCAGGCGGACAGATGCGCGTAGTGATCGACGAACCGGTACCCGCCCGCCGACGGCCCGGATTCGCCCATGCCGACGAGGTCGGGCGCCAGGCACCGGTTCGTCGTCGCGACGTGGGGAATGACGTTCCGCCACAGGTACGACGAGGTCGGGTTGCCATGGAGGAAGACGACGGGCGTGCCTTCGCCGGTGTCGACGAAGGCCATCGTCGTGTCGAGGACGTCGACGGTGGCACGTGGGTGCGGATCGGCAGGCGAGATCGGCATGGAGCGCCCTTCGGGTCGGCTGGCCGTGACCCCGATAGGGTATGCCTCCGACCGGGAGGCACATGCCGGAGGACATCGAGGCACGGGTCATCGACCATCTCGAGGAGTTGGGTGCCGACTTCTCCACGATGCCGTGCGACCCCGAGCTGGCCGACACCGCAGCCTTCTGCGAGCACTACGGCATCGACCCCGGCGAGTCGGCGAACGCCATCCTCGTCGACAGCCGCAAGCCCCCGGGCGTGCGCGCGCTGTGCCTCGTCCTGGCCACCCAGCGCCTGGACGTCAACGGTGTGGTCCGGCGGCATCTCGGTGTGCGCAAGATCTCGTTCGCCTCGGCCGACATCACCCGGGAGGTGACCGGCATGGTGATCGGCGGCGTCACCCCCTTCGGCATCCCCGCCGACATCCCGGTGCTCGTTCCCCCTGAGGTCACGGCACTCACCACGTGCATCGTGGGCGGCGGTTCCCGGTCCATGAAGGTGCGGGTCGACCCGGAGGTGTTCCTCAGGATGCCTGCCGCCCAGATCGTCGAGGGCTTGGCCGGCTGAGGCGAAAATCCGGGGATCGGCGCAGGGCGGATCCTACGCTCCGGACGTGACCTCGACCGTTCCCCGGCAACCGCGTCGCGCCCTGCTCGACGGCAGCGGGATGCCCCCGTGGATCCCCCGGGTCATCGCCATGGTCGCCGGGGCGATCGTCCTCATGTTCGCCATCCTCAACGTCTTCCGGCGGCTGCGCGGCCTCCTCATCCTCGTCCTCATCTCGTTCTTCCTCTCGATCGCGCTCGAGCCGGGGGTGAACTGGCTCGCCCGTCGCGGCTGGCGGCGCGGCGTGGCGACGGGCCTCATCTTCGCGATCGCCATCATCGTCACCGGGACGTTCATCGGCCTGATGGTCCCCCTGGTGATCGATCAGGCCGTCAGGCTCATCGACCGCATCCCCGGTTACATCGACGAGTTGGCCCGGTTCGGTGATCGCATCGGCATCGAGTTCTCGGCGGAACGTGCCGACGAGGCGCTGGAGAACCTGCTCTCGAACCTGCAGTCGATCGGCGGGGACATCGCGGGGAGCATCTTCGGAGTCGGGACGGCCCTCTTCAGCACCGTGCTGCAGCTGCTCACGATCGGCCTGTTCACCTTCTACCTCACGGCGGACGGGCCCCGGTTCCGGCGCGGGCTGATCTCGTTGTTCCAGCCACCGCGACAGCGTGAGATCCTGCGCGTCATCGACATCGCGATCGACAAGACCGGTGGCTACTTCTACTCGCGTGCCCTGCTCGCCGGTTTCGCCGCCGCCATCGGATGGAGCGTGTTCACGATCATCGGCGTGCCCTTCCCGCTGGCCCTGGCACTCTGGCTGGGCGTGCTGTCACAGTTCATACCGGTCGTCGGCACCTACGTCGGGGGGTCGCTCCCGCTGCTCGTCGCCTTCATCGAGAGCCCCGCTCGCGGGCTGGCGGTGCTCATCTTCGTCGTCGTGTACCAGCAGCTGGAGAACTACCTGCTGGCGCCCCGCATCACCGCGCGCACGATGGAACTGCATCCGGCGGTGTCGTTCGGTGCGGCGATCGCCGGCGGCACCCTGATGGGCATCCCGGGTGCGCTGATGGCGCTGCCCTTCGCCGCGACGGTCCAGGCGTTCGTCTCCACCTACATCCACCGCCACGATGTGATCGAATCCCACCTCACCGACGCCGGGGACGAGGCTCCCCCGCCGGCGTAGCTCACTCCGGGAGGGGGAGCGAGATCTCGAAGATCGTCTCGCCGTCGGCGTGGGCGTAGACGAGGTCCCCGCCCATCAGCCGGGCCAGTCGCCGCGACACCGGGAGCCCCAGGCCTATGGCGCCGGGAAGTCCCGACTCCTGGGCACGGTGATAGGGCTCGAAGATGGCCTCCCGCTCGTGGTGGGCGACGCCCTCGCCATCGTCGCAGACCAGGATCCGGGCGCGTCCGGCATCGGATTCGACGCGGACCGTGATCGTCTCGCCGCCGTATCGGTCGGCGTTCGTCAGCAGGTTGCGGAGGATCTGGCGGAATCGCAGTGGATCTGCCCAGGCGACGGATCCCTCGGACACGGCGACCGTCGGCTGCTTGCGCGTGGTCGTCGACGCCACGATGCGGGGGACCTCGGCCAACAGATCCACGGTCTCCGCGTTGATCACGAGCCGGTCCTGGTCGACGCGGGCGGCGACGAGGAGGTCCTCGACGATGTTCGAGAGCTCTCGACTCTGATCGGCGATGAGGTCGACGAACTCGGACTGCTCCTGATCCGACAGGAGCGAGGCGTTGTCGCGCAGCTCGAGGGACAGGCCCATGATGGTGGTGATGGGCGTCCGCAGCTCGTGGGAGACCGACGCCACGAGCTCGTCCTTCGAGCGGACCAGCTCCGCGAGGCCCCGTTCGGCCGCCTTCAGCGGAGTCACGTTCGCGACGGCGACGATCATTCGGCTCGGGTCGAGGCCGCTGTCGGTCCGCGGCATCGCCGAGTGCACGTGGAAGTACTGGTCGATGCCGTCGGCCCGGGCGACCCGCGCCTCCACATCGGAACGCGCCCGGCCCTCCCAGATCGCGTGGAACTGGGCGGCGAAGACGGGACGCAGGCCGTCCGAGCGGCGGATGAGGTCGATGGCCTCCTGCTTGGTGGCCGCGCCGACGAGATCGATGCCGGCGGCGTTGACGTCGATCACGTGGACCCGACGCACGAGCTCGGAGAACTCACGAGGATGCCGCTCGAGGTGGGCTGTCAGGTCGGACACGCCGATGACGTTCAGCTCGGCGAGTCGCTCGGCGGCGGAGGAGAAGTCCTGCTCGAACAGACCGATCGGCGCCGCGTCGAAGAGGGTTCGGAAGCGCTGCTCGTGTCGCCGGGACGCCTGCTCCGCCTCGCGCCGCTGGGTGATGTCCTCGATCGTGCCCTCGATGTGGCGAATCGTGCCGTCGAGGTCGGCCACGGCCTGAACGTGGCCGCGGACCCAGATCGCCGAGCCGTCGGAGCGGATCATCTGGACGGCGAACCGCCGTGGCTCTCCTTCGACGGTGAGGCCCTCGAGGTACGTCCGTCCCTCCCTCGGATCGGCGTAGAGCTCGGGAAGGGACAGGTCGGCGAGCTCGTAGTCGGGTTGATGCCCGAGGATCTCGAGCATCGCCGGATTGGCGTCCAGCAGCCGTCCGTCGGGAGACGCCCTGAACAGGCCGACCGGGACCCGGCGGAACATGGCGATCCGGGACTGCTCGCTCTCCTCGAGCGTGCGGCGGGCCAGGGTGACGGCCAGCACCCCGAAGAACATCGAGGCGCCCGACACGAC
>DATHYU010000124.1:0-12988 GCA_035458965.1 Acidimicrobiia bacterium
ACGCGTGACAGCGTGTCGGGATCGGCGGCCTGGTACTCCGGCGGGTAGCCGATCGCTCCGACACCCACGATGACCCCCTGGCCGGGCATGAGCCGCGGCACCGATTGAACCGTGCCGACGGTGCCCGGGTTCGTCAGCGTCGCCGTGGTCCCGGCGAAGTCGTCCGGGGTGATCTTGCGATTGCGGGCCCGCCCGACGATGTCCTCGTAGGTCTCCCAGAAGGTCCGGAAGTCCATGGTGTCGGCGGCCCTGATGTTCGGGACCAGGAGCGTCCGCGACCCGTCCCGCCCCTCCATGTCGATCGCGATGCCGAGGTTCACGTGGCCGTAGCGCAGCTGGTGGGGCTTGCCGTCGATGAGCTGGTAGGCCGCGTTCATCGCCGGATGGGCCTGGAGGGCTCTCACCACCGCCCACCCGATGAGATGGGTGAAGGAGACCTTGCCGAGCTGATCGAGCCTTTGGAGCTGGTTGTTGAGGATCCGGCGGTTCACCTCGAGCAGCTTCGCCGGGATCGATCGCACCGACGTCGCCGTCGGCAGCTCCCGGCTCTCCTCCATCCGCTCGGCGATGACGGCCGCCGTACCGAGGAGGGGAACGTGTTCGGTGGAGCCCGTGTTCGTCGCCGAGGTGGTCTCACCCCTCGGCGGTCGATGCTCGACGGCCGCCTCGTCGGCGGCCGTCTGCGGGGTGCCGTCGTCTGTCCGCTGGGCTTCGGAGCCTCCCGCCTCCGCCCGCCGGCCGCCGGGCTCCTGCAACGCAGCGAGATCCCCCGCGAAATACCTCCGCCAGGAATCGCTCACCGACTGGGGATCGTGCCGATATCGCTCCGCCATCTCGTCGACGAGCCAGACGTTCCCTCCGAAACCGTGGGTTTCGTCCCCCAATGCGTTCCCTTCGCGGTCGTGGTCCGATGGTACCGATACGGACCGGATGGGTTCGTCGTGCGGGTACCGTGGTCCTCCATGCGGATCGGGTATCAGGGCGAGGCCCACTCCTACAGCCATCAGGCGGTCGGGGAGTTGTTCCCCGATGACGACGCGATCGGTCTGCCGACGTTCGCAGGCGCCTTCGCATCACTCGCCGGCGGAGCGGTCGACCGCCTGGTCATGCCCATCGAGAACTCCACCACCGGCTCCGTCCTCTCGGTGCTCGACCGGCTCATCGAGGCCAGTGCCGCCATCATCGGTGAGCACCGCGTGGAGGTGCGCCACGCCCTCGTCGGCGTGCCGGGCACCGCCCTGTCGGACATCAAGCGGGTCCGATCTCACCCGGAGGCGCTCGCCCAGGCGGAGTCGATGCTCACGGCCAATGCGTGGGCGCCGGTCCCGGCACACGACACCGCCGGCGCGGTCCGCGAGATCGCGGCGCTGGGTGATCCGGCCGAGGCGGCCCTCGCCCCACCCGGGGCTGCTCGATCGCACGGGCTCGTCGTGCTGATGAACGACGTCGTCGACCGGGAGCACAACACCACGCGGTTCGTCGTGCTGGCTCCCGGTGACCCGGTCGTCGCAGAGGACGCCGACAAGAGCTCGGTGGCGTTCCAGACCCAGCACCGTCCGGGCGCGCTGGCGTTGGCGCTCACGGAGCTCGGCCTGCGGGGGGCGAACCTCACCCGCATCGAGTCGCGGCCGGGCGATCTGGCGTGGTCGTACCGGTTCTTCGTCGACCTCATGCACCCGCCGGGCCCGGAGGGTCTCAGGGCCGTCTTCGAGCCGCCCCTGGCAACGGTCGCCGACTTCCACCACCTCGGCTCCTACCGCGCCGCCCGTTGACCGCGGAGCGCGCGTGGAGTGCGCGCGCTGATTTCCGCGTCACCTGTGGATAACCGGGCTACCGTGCTCGCACCGGGAGGTCTATGTCGACAGAGACCGCGAGCTTCGGCGCGGGCAAACGAGAGAGCCATGACGCCACGGCGTTCTATCGCAGGCGCATGATGTCGGCCGTCCCCACGGCCGCCGTCGGGGCGCCCGTGGACCCGCCCGCCGAGGTCCTGGACTCCATCTTCTGCACGTCGTCTGAGGCGATGACCCACCTGCCCGACGACTGTGTGGCCCTGATGGTCACGTCACCGCCCTACAACGTCGGCAAGGACTACGACCACGACCTCTCCCTCGACGAGTACCTCGGGTTGTTGGAACGGGTCCTCGCAGAGACCCATCGGGTCCTCGAGCCGGGAGGCAGGGTGGCCGTGAACGTCGCCAACCTCGGACGCAAGCCGTACCTCGCCCTGAACCATCGGGTGGCCTCGCTCCTCGAGGACCTCGGCTTCTTCCTCCGCGGCGAGATCGTCTGGCAGAAGGCGGCAGGGGCCGGCGGGTCGTGTGCGTGGGGGTCGTGGAGATCGGCGAAGAACCCGACACTGCGCGACATCCACGAGTACATCGTGGTGGCGTCGAAGGCGAGTTTCCGGCGGACCCGGATCGGTGAGGACTCCATCTCGAAGGAGGACTTCCTCGACGCCACGGTCTCGATCTGGAACATCCCGTCGGAATCGGCGCGACGCGTCGGGCATCCGGCTCCGTTCCCCGTCGACCTGCCCCGGCGCCTCATCGAGTTGTACACCTTCACGGGTGACCTGGTCCTGGACCCCTTCATGGGCTCCGGCTCGACCGCTGTCGCAGCGGTCCAGACGGGTCGCCACTACGTGGGCTACGAGATCGATCCTGCGTACATCGAGCTCGCCGAACACCGGGTCTCCGAGGTTCGGGCCACGTGACGGCGGCCGAGCGGGCAGCGCTTCGCTCGGCGCTCTGGATGCTGGTCGGTGCGGCGGCGGCCGTTCCCGTGCTCGTGCTGCCGGCACCCGACGACCCGATGCTCACCGTCGTGCTGCACCTGAGCGTCATCACATTGTTCGCGCTCGCACTCGCCGTCCACCTCGCCGGGCTCCTCGATGAGGGCTGGTTCACCGGTTCCGGTCTGAGCGACCGGGCCAGGGCCGCGGCCGCCGGCGCCTGGATCGTCGTGCTGACGACCGGAGCGACGGGGCTCGCGACGCTGGCGACGTCCGCTGCGTTCCGATACGAACCGTCCCTGCAGTTCCTCCAGCTCCTGTCGGCGCTCGACATCGCCTGGGTGGTCGCGACGTTCACGATCGGGCTTCGATGGTGGTTCGACGCGAGTGCAGGCGTGGCCGGCGGGTTCGCGATGGGAACGGTGTGCGTCTGGTCGATCTGGACCTACCTGAACGCCGTGGGCTTCACGCCCGAGGGGGGCTGGCTCGTGGACGGAGGGGAGATCGCCCGCCTCGTGCTGCCGTTCGACCTCATGGCTGCGGTGATGGCGATCGCCGCCTTCTCCATCGGTGTGCGCCGTGCCCACTCTCAGCCCACGGAGCAGCCGAGCTCCCAGTCGTAGTCCATGAAGACGACCTTCGGAGCGGTCTGGCGGACCCAGGCCTGCATCTCTTCGGGGAGCCACGGCACGAGCGCATCGCGTACCCGGCTCTTGCCGACCGGGAGCAGGGAGGGCATCCGGTGCGGCCGGACGAAGTCCGCGCCGAACCAGAGGAAGACCCGGGACAGGCGGAGTACCCCGTGCTCACGGTCGGTGGCGCTGCCGCCGGTGCCGAGAAACGCTCGCATCTGCTCGTCGAGTGCCACCGCGAGACCGTCACCCGTGAACGCCGAGGATCGCAGCGTCGGACACGATGCCGATCCGCACACCAGCGCGGCATGGATGCGGGGGTCGCCGAACCGGCGGACCTTGCCGTGCTCGATCCCGTCGAGCGACAGCGACTCGCCTGCCACCCTGACGACGGGCGCCGTGAAGGCGCCGGGCGTGCGGAGGACCGTCCGGTCACCGGCGGCGAAGGTCCGGCGGGCCAGATCGAGCGCTGCGGCGTTGTAGAGGTTGAGCCAGTAGGCCAAGGCCTCCTCCCGGGTGAGCGAATCCGGGTCGATCTCGCCGAGGCGATCGATGTACGCCGTGATCCTTCCCGCGAGGGGCTCGAGCCCGGGGACCCCGTGGTCGGCGACGGCCTGGAGCACGGGGTCGAGGTCGGCGTGATCCACGGTCCCGCGACCGAGCGGCTTCGGGCGGCGGAGCCGGCGGGCGCGCAGCATCGAGACGAGTGCGGCGACAGGGTTCGGTCCGCTCATGTGCTTCTTCGACTTCGGCGGACCGGTGCTGGTTCCATCGGCGATGGCGACGACATCTTCGAGGTCCGGGTAGTCGCCGATGAAGCGGCCGTGGAACGTCCAGCGAACCCCGGCGCGCTCGTCGGTGACGGTCGCGGCGGGCAGCTCCCGCCATCCGACGGTGATCACACCCTGGCGCGATCGAAGGACTGGCCGCCACCAGCACCCGGCCACGGACGTCGAGAAGCGGCGAAACCGCTCGGCCGCCGGGCTGGCGTGGTCACGATCCATTCCCCGAGCGTAGGGGGGTGGTTTCCCGTGTCACGAGGGCGATTTGCGGCGGGCGAAATGCTGACTATGTTTTCGGCGGTCGGCTTGGAATCGGTTCCACGCCGATTCGACCCTTCGGACGGGAGGCCGCAGGGACGTGGCGACCATCCAGGATGTGGCTCGCCGGGCCGGTGTCGGCGTGGGCACCGTCTCGCGGGTGATCAACGAGAGCCCACTCGTCAGTGAGGCGACGCGGGCGCGCGTCCAGCAGGTCATCGACGAGATCGGATACCGGCCGTCGTCTCTGGCGCGGGCGCTGTCCCTCGGACGATCGACCACGCTCGCGGTGATCGTTCCCTTCTTCACCCGTTCCTCGGTGGTCGCCCGGTTGCGAGGCGTCGCAGACGTCATCGACGGGTCCGACTACGACCTCGTGCTCTACGACGTGCACACGCCGGAGCAGCGGGACCGCCGCTTCGAGCTCGCCGCCCGGGCCGACCGGGCCGGGGTGTTGATCATGTCGCTGGCACCCTCCGACGAGGTGGTCAGGGCCCTGGCCGCCGCCTCGGTTCCCGTGGTCTTCGTCGACCGGCGGGTGGAGGGCCTTCCGCACGTCTTCACGGACGACGCCGAGGGCGGCCGAAAGGCGACGAACCACCTCATCGGCCTGGGCCACACGCGCATCGCCTTCGTCGGCGACCGATTCGACGAGTCCTTCGGGTTCACGTCGAGCATCGATCGGCTGGCCGGGTATCACCTCGCCATGATCGAGGCCGGCCTGCCGGTGCCCGCGGGATACGAGCAGGTGGCGGACCACGGCCGCGAGGAGGCGCATCGCCAGACGAGGGAGCTCCTCTCGCTTCCGGAGCCGCCGACGGCCATCGTCGCCGCCTCCGACCTGCAGGCGTTCGGCGTGCTGGAGGCGGCCCGGGACGCCGGGGTGGACGTTCCCGGGGACCTCTCGGTCATCGGGTACGACGACGTCCCCATGGCGCCGTACCTCGGGTTGACGACGGTCCAGCAGCAGCTCTACGACACGGGTGCCGAGGCGGCGGCGCTGCTGATCCGCCTCCTCGCCGGCGAGACCCTCGAGGAGCCCTCTGTCGAGCTCCCCACCGAGATCGTCATTCGCCGGTCGACGGCGCCTCTGCGCTGACCGGCCCGTAGGCCCGGCCCTCGCCGGCCCCGAGGCCGGCGATCCAGAACTGGTGGCCGTTCCAGGGCGCGGCCGGAACCCGGGACGCGTGGGTCGAGAACTCGCATCGCAGCGAGTCGGCGTCCAGGTCCGACAGGCCCGGGATGCCGAAGGACGGCCAGTCCCGGTCGGAGGCGAAGTTGACGACGAAGACCAGGCCAACGGGGTCGTGCGCCCACGCGATGGTCGGCCGCATGCCGGTGGGATCGGGGGCGAGGAGCCACCGAACCGGTCGATCGGCCAGCGTCTCGAGGACGTCGTCCGCGAACGCACGCATCCGGGTGAGGCGTTCGAAGAGCTCGACGTTGCGTCCCCAGACGTAGTTGCCCGTCCGGGCCTTCGACGGATACCGGTTCGACGCCCCCCGCTCGTGGAACACGAAGAGCTTGGTGTACCGCTCGTTGTCGACGGGCTCGAGGTGCACGTCGCGGGTCTCGAACCCGAGCCCGACGTACGAGGGCATGTCGGTGAGGAACGTGGCCGTGAACGCCCGCGCCTCGTTGCCTCCGACGTAGAACTCGTCGAACCGCGGATCGTCCTTGTCGGCCGTCATCACGGTGAAGGCGGGGGCACAGGTGCGGGTCGCCAGATCGTCGAGGTAGACGCGCAAGCGCTGGAGGAAATCCCGGCTTCCGGGCACGGTCGATTGCAGGTCGCCGAGCGTCGCGTCGGCGAACGACGCCTCGAGGTGGTCGAGCTCCTCGCCGTACCCGAAGACGTCGCGCGGCGGCAGGAACGACTCGGCGAAGTAACCGAAGTGCGGCGAGCCGTGGCTGCGGATGTGCTGCTTCACCGTTCCGAGGACGTCGTAGTAGCGGTCGAGCTCAGTCGGGACACCGCCCGGCCGCATCTGCACATGCGACATGTCGCCGCGCATGAAGTCGAAACCGAAGCGCCGGTGCACGTCGAGGTAGTGGTCGCAGACGTAGTCCCACACCGCGGGTCGCGGTGTGGCGAAGTCGACCTGCCAGTCCCGGTTGTCGTCGAGCCGGCCGTAGAGCTTGAAGCGGGCCAGGGGGTTGAAGACCCGTGACATCGACTCGGGTCTCGTGATGACGTAGTCGCGCCATTCCATGCCGTGGTCGTCCACCACGACCGTCTCGGGCCGGCCGTCGACGGCGAGGCCCCTGAACGGCACTCCCATCGTCGCCGGCACGGGCTCGTAGCCGAGGCGGTGGAGATGCTTGACGAGGGAGACCCGGCGGTTCGTCCGGCCGATGCGGTCCTCGGGACGTCCGAACAGGACGCGCAGGCGCCGATCCTCGCCGACCTCGGCGCCGAAGAAGGTCGACGGATCGCGGGGCAGATCAGGATCGGCGACGGCGTCGCCTGCGCCTGCCAGCCACGCGATGATCGCCTCCTCGACCTCCTCGTGCAGGTGCTCGCGGTGATCGACGATCTCGAGGCCTCGCCGCCGAAGCCACTCGAACAGCCACGGCTGCGCGGTCGCCGCCTCCGAGTACCGGTCGGTGTGGGGGATGACGTCCATGCCGACGGTCTTCCCGAGGGCGTGGAGGAGGTTCACCGTGGCCCGCAACTGCCGTTCCGGCCCGGCGAGGTGCGGATACGCGTCGGCGAGGCGCCGGTCGACGAACTCGTCGTTGATCCGCCACGACGCCGGCCCGTAGAGGCTCATGACCACACCCGGCTCCCAGATCGGGAGCAGGTGGACGGAGTCGAGCGTGGCTGGGAGCGTCAGGGCGTAGTTGACGACGTTCCAGTACGTGCTGATCGTGCGGACGTTGACACCGACCATGTTCGACCGGCGCAGCCATGCGCCGTCGGGCTCCGCGGCGGCGGGGCTCCGGAGCGATTCGGGCAGCTCGGCCGCCGGGAGATCCGGATCGGTGAGCTCCGGCGAGAGCGCCATGGCGACGACGTCGCCTCCCAGCCGTGCCCGAAGGATGTCGAGCGTCTCGTCGAGCCCGAGCCCGATCGCCTGTTCGGGGAGCAGGTGCGGGATGAACGAGTGGCGCCGGGAGGCGTAGAGGCCGATCAGGCGGTCCCGGTCACGCGTCCATGCGTTCCCGAGCCCGTCGTGGTCGATGGGGCCTCCGGTCATCAGTCGCCGAGGAACGAGACCTCGAAGTCCCGTGAGATCACGACGTCGGCCCGCTCGATGTGCTTGGAGATGATCTCGTGTTCGATCTTGAGCACCTCTTCGATGAACGGATCGAACTGCTCGCGACCGCGCTTCTGTCGGTGGGCCATGGTCTCGAGGCGGTTGCGAGCGATGAAGACACGGGTGTCCACGTTCTCGAGCAGCGAGGTGTAGGTCCCTTCTGCGATGACGACCTGGGCGTTGGAGATGTCCATGACCTCCTCGACCACCCGGTCCTCCCCGTAGAGGACGAGGGGCTTGGTCACGTCGCCGGCGCCCGACCGGGCCGCTTCCAGGTGCCCGTCGAGAAGATCGAGCTGGACCTCGGTCGGGCCCACCCAGCAGATGTTGGCGCGGCGTGTCCGGTCGTTCGTCTTCGGCGGGTGGATGAAGTAGTCGTCCTGCTGGAGGATGGCGGCCGATATGCCGTAGGGGGCGAGCTCCTCGGCGATCGCAGTGGCGGTCTCGCTCTTCCCGCTTCCCGACTCGCCGGCGACGGTGATGGTGGTTCGCCGGCCCCGCTCCTCGACCCCGGGGGCGAGGCGCTCCGCGATGATCCGCCCGGCGGACCGGTGGTGCTCCTCGACGATGATGATGTCGCCTTTCACGGCGCCTCCTGCTCGGTCAAGGGTTTCGATGCTACAAGCGACCCGGGTGTCCTCGGCGGGCCATGAACCGATCACCCCGAGCGTGGCGAAGCACATGCCGTAGCGGTGACGACCGTCGCCCGGGCGCCGACGGCGCGGGCCGGGCCGGGCTCGAAGACCTGACGGACCCGCACGCACACGGATGTCCGGTCGGCGGCCACCGTCGCGCTCCGGCCGCCCCGGGGACGGGCGGCGAGTGCGGCGTTCTGGGCGGTCTCGCCCGCCCGGACCGGATCGACCTCCAGGCGACCCTGGTAGGCCGCCTCGACGGAGACGACGGCCGCTCCGGCCTCCGCCCCTGCCCGGGCTGCTCGCTGCGCCTCGGTGTGGGTCGCGGCGAGCCTGCCGAGGTCCACCGTCACGGCCATCAGTAGCGCTCCACCGACCAGGATGGCGAGGACCAGCGGTGTCGTCGACCCCCGGTCGTTCATCGGGCGCTCCGGTGAGGAGCGATGCGTGCCTCGGCACGGCCCGTCACGGTCGTGGAGATCGGAGAGCCCGCCGGGCCGATCAGCGGAACCTCGATCCGGACCGTCGCCACGATCCGGTCTCCGGATCGGACGACGGTGACACCGGCGAGCGGGCTCAGGCGGCGGGCCGCATCTGCGCCGTCGCTCGCTTCGCCCCATCGCGCGGCCACATCGGCGGCGTGGCGGGCGGCCTGTTCGGCCTGCTCGCCGGCCGCCTGCATGCGGACCGCCCCCAGGATCACGGACACCACCATCGCCACGGACACCGTGCCCAGGAGGAGAGCCTCGATGACTGCGTTGCCGCGGCTCATGGAGGGACGACCCGCGTCGCCACCGCCGTGGCGCCCACCCAGACGGGGATCCAGTCTGGCCCGGGCGGGATCCAGCGGAAGCGGACCCGGACCGCGACCTCCGTCCGGGTCCCGGTGACCATGGCGACGATGCTCTCGGCCCCGGGCACCGTGGCGGAGATGGTCTCGGTGACCCGGCGCTGGATTTCCGACCCCGCTGCGTCGGGGAGGGACGCGTCGAGGGCGGCGGCCGCAACGACGGCAGAGGCCCGATGGCGGGCCGCCGACAGCCCGACGACCTGGACGAGGAGGGCCAGCAGGGTGAAGGCGATCGCCATCGCCGCCAGTCCCTCGAGGGTCGCCGTGCCCTCCGTCAGGCGAACAAGCCGTTGAGCTCGCCGACCACGGAGTTCCACATCGAGGCGGCAGCGGACCTGACCTGGGGGAGCAGGAACGCGACGACGATCACGACGATGGCGGCCATGCCAAGCCACTCCACCGTGGTGACACCGCGCTCCTCCGCCCGGGCTCGGGCCCCCAGGGCGGTCAGGGCGGCGACGAGCCGCAGGATGAACGAGTGCATGGTGTTCCCCTTTCATGTGCCGGACAGGGAGGTCAGCCCGACGACGGTCGGGTACATGAGAAAGAGCAGCGTCGTGGGGACCATCAACCCCAGGATCGGCCCGTACGTCGCCATCGCCCGGCGGCCGCCTTCGGCGGTGAGGTCGCGAGCGATCGCCGCCCGCACGTCCGCCGCCAGCCGTGTCAGCGTGTCGGCGAGGCGGCCGCCGGTGCGGTGGGCATGGGCAAGGTGCTCGTACAGGCGCGCCGCATGCCGCGAGGGCGCGCCGCGGGCCAGTCTCGAAAGTGCGGCCGGGAAGCCCTCGGGATCCTGCAGCGCACGGTCGAGGTCCGCAGCGAGGTGACCCTGGGTGAGCGTCGCCATCCGGGCGGCCGCGTCGGTGATCGGATCGCCGGCCAGGACGTGGAGTGCGAGGGCGTCTGCGATGGTCGGGACCTCCGCCGTCTGCTCGATCGCGATCCGTTCGCGTCGTGAGCGGTGGCGGGCCGAGACGAACCATGCCGCCACCAGCGCGGCGGCCGGGATCGCCGGGAGACGCAGCCCGGCACCGGCGGCAATGGGCAGGATGCCCCCGGCCACCGCCCCGGCCGTGGCGGCGCGGGCCCAGGGAGGGAGGGCTCGCGCGGCCTGCCTGCCGGGACGTGCTTCAGGGTCCAGGTGGAGGGCGACGCGGGCGTGGAGCGGAGCAGGGCGTCGCGGCACGGTGAGCACGAGCACTGCTCCCGCAAGGGTGACCGCCGCTCCGATGGCGATCATCGGAACACCCGGGGCGCCGACGAGAGGCGGACGGTCCGGCGGGCGACGACGTGGCCGACGGCGGTGGCAACGCCCCCGGCGACGACGACCGCCGACCCCTCACCGGTACCGAAGGCGGTTGCTGCCTGGGGATTGGTGGCGATGGAGAACCCGAGCAACACCCACGGGGCCACGAGAGCCACGAGGGCGGTGAGTCGCTGCTGGGTCGTCTCGGCCTCGTGGGTCCTTCTCAGCCGGAGCTCATCGGCCACCGACTCGGCGAGTGCCGTGATCACGTCGGCCACCCGGGCGCCCCCGGAGCGGGAAGCGGCGGCCAGCGTGACGATCACTCGATCCGCCGTCGGGTCCGCCCATGTCCGACGCAGTCCGTCGAGGCTCTCGGCGAGCGGGACTCCCCGGCGGCGTCCCCGGTCGGCGGCTTCGGCGATCCCGGCCAGAGGCCCGGACGTGATCGACGTGAGCGCGGTGGGTATGTCGTCGCCGGCGGCGAGTCGCGACCGGACGACCTCGAGCAGGTCGGGCCAGGCGTCGGCCCGTGCCCGCTCGGCGTTCCGGCGGGCCCGTTCCTCGACGGCGGCGGGGATCCGCATCGCAGCGACGCCGGCGACGACCGCCACCGCGGGAGGGGAGACCAGCACCATGGTTGCGGTGGTGAGCGCTCCGGCTGCTCCCGCGAGGAGCAGGCTTCGAGGCCGGAGCCCCCTCCGGGGTCCGGGGACACGGATGTGGAGCCCGCCGAGTGACCATCCTGCGAGCCAGGCGAAGACGGCCGCGATCAGGCGCACGTCTCGGCCTCCGGCCGGCCCGTCCACCTGAGGGATCCCATGGCCCGGCTGAACGCCGCCCGGGTGACGATGGTGTCCCCGTCGATCCCGCCGGTGACCTCGGCGATCTCCTCGATCCGGCGGCCGTCCGGTGTTCGGCGGAGAAACACGACGACGTCGACGGACGCAGCGACGGCTTTGCGGACGAAGGGGATCGCCACGTTGTCGGCGGCGAGAACGCAGTAGCCGATGAGCTTGTCGAGGGCATCGATCGCCGAGTTCGCATGGAGCGTCGCCATGCCACAACAGCCGGCGTTCAGCGCCAGCACCATGTCGAGGGCTTCGGGCCCGCGCACCTCGCCGACCACGATGAGGTCGGGGCGCTGTCGGAGCGAGGCACGGACGAGCTCTCGGAGCGTCACCGCCCCGCCGCCGTCCAGGCCCTGGTCCCGGGTCTGCATCTGTGTCATGTCCGGCAGGTCCGCACCGACTTCGAACACCTCTTCGCAGGTCACCACGCGTCGGTCGGGATCGACCTCGTGGAGCAGGCAGGACAGCAGGGTGGTCTTGCCTGCCCCCGGCGCGCCGGCGACGAGAATCGTCCGGTCGTCGCGGACGGCTCGGGCGAGGAAGTCGGCGGCGGAGGAGGTGAGCGTCCCGCGGACGACCAGGTCGTCGAGGCGGGCGCCGCGCATCACGAACTTCCGGATCATGATGTTGAGCCGGTCGGGGTGGGTCACCGGGGGCCCGGTGATGTGGACGCGACTCCCGTCGGCGAGTTGGGCCGAGACGATGGGTGCCGCGAGATCGAGGCGGCGCCCCGTTCCGGCGAGGAGCGCGTCGGCGATGAGTCGAACGCGATCGGGATCCACAACGTCGGGGAGGAGCGCCTTCTCGCCATCCCGCACGACAAAGGTCCGGCGGCCGCCCAGCACGATGATCTCCTCGATCTGGGGATCGGCGAGCAGTGGAGCGAGGAAGCCGAGGGGCTCGCTCATGCACCGATCCGATCGACCACTCGGGCCAGGGTGCGCGAAGGCAGGTCGGCGCGTCGGGCCCGTTCGCGGATGCGGGGGTCCTCGAGGATCACGGCCACCGGCTCCAGGCCGGTCCAGCGTCGGGCGGCCAGCACGACATCCCCTGCCTCCTCGCGAGGCACCCGATTGAGCACGAGCGTCGGGGTCGGACCGGACCAATCGGCGACGAGGCGCGAGGCACGGACGATGCCGAGCGGCGTGCCCTCGGCGACGAGGACCACGTCGTCGGCCGGCGGCGGCTCGGGATCGAAGCCGGTGTCGACGACCACGCGCTCGAAGCGGATGGCGGCGGCGGTCAGCAGGTCCTCGAGGGCTTCTGGCCTGATGCTCATGGGGCGATGCGACGCCACGAGGACCGATACTCCCTCCCATTGGTGGAGGGCTGTGGCGTCGAAGGTCCCGGTGGCGTGGACCTGATCAGATGCATCGACGACGTCGGGTCGCGGGGCCAGGCCAAGCCTGATCGCGATCGACGGAGCGTCGAGGTCGAGGTCGACGAGCAGGGTGTGGTGGCTCGATCCGAGCGCTCTGGCCACGGCGACGGCGACTTCGGTGCGCCCCGGAGCCCCGCGCGCTCCGACGATCCCCACGACGCGGCCGCGCGCCGGGCCGCTCGGTCGCTCGGCCGGGGGGTCGAGCAGCTGCACCGCCCGAGCGATCGTCTCGGAGGGCGTGTCGTCGCTGAGCACGTCGTCCACACCGGCCGACGCCAGGCGCGCCCGGGCAGGAGCGTCGCCCACGGGGTGGATGCCGATCACCCGGAGCCCGCATCGCCGCCAGGCCGAGATCCGCGCCG
>DATHYU010000125.1:0-2771 GCA_035458965.1 Acidimicrobiia bacterium
CTCCCCCCGGATCGTATGGATGATGGTGCCCGCCGGGCCGGTCGTCGACCGGGTCCTCGCCGGCCTGCGTCCCGCCCTGGCGGCGGGCGACATCGTGGTCGACGGCGGCAACTCCAACTACAAGGACACCATGCGGCGGGCCGAGGAACTGACGGCGGCGGGGATCTCCTACGTCGACGTCGGGACGAGCGGCGGAGTCTGGGGGCTCGCCGAGGGCTACTCGATGATGGTGGGCGGGGACGAAGGCGCCATCGAGACACTGCGGCCGGTGCTCGAGGCGCTGGCGCCGGAATCCGATCGGGGCTGGGGCCGTGTCGGTCCGAGCGGGTCGGGCCACTTCGTGAAGATGGTGCACAACGGGATCGAGTACGGCCTCATGGAGGCCTACGCCGAGGGGTTCGCGATCATGCGCGCCAAGGAGGAGTTCGGCCTCGACCTCGCCGACGTCGCCGAGATCTGGCGCCATGGGAGTGTCGTCCGCTCATGGTTGCTCGACCTGACCGCCGCCGCGCTCGAGAGGAACCCCGAGATGGAGGGGGTGGCGCCCTACGTGCCCGACTCCGGCGAAGGACGCTGGACGGTCTTCGAGGCGATCGATCTCGAGGTGGCCGCACCGGTCATCTCGCTGGCGCTCATGCGGCGCCTCGCCTCGCGTGACGAGTACGGGTACGCCGATCGGATGCTCTCGGCGCTGCGTCACGAATTCGGTGGTCACCCGACGAAGCGCCAGGAGTGAGGCGGGGCCCGACGAGCACCGGCCTGCCGGGGGGAAGCGGCGAGCACGACGACAGAGAACGGTGGCCGGCCGAACAGCCCGGGGGCGCCCTCCCCGAACGCGCCCCTGCATGGTGGAATCGGTGGATCACCCCTCGGTGGATTCGATGACCCAGTGGATGGCCCGATCGATCTCCACGACGTCGAGATGCTGGCCCGGTTGGGGATGGAGGGTCATGGAGAGGGCTTCGGCGCCGGGGTCGACCTCGATGGCCGAGACCTTGCGGACTTCGTCGGTGGGGCACTCACAGGTGCCCTCGCAACACTGCTGGATGGTGTCGACGATCGCAGCGCGGGCGGATCCGGGCTCGGGGATGTCGATCTCCAGGTCGTCCCCCCGGCTGCGAACCATGTAGTCCAATGGAGTCCTCCTCCGTCGCTTGCGAGGATCCTCCCCCATGGGCTCCGTCCAGGATCAGGGCCGAAAGTCCCTGGTGCCCGTTCATGCGACACGCTCCGCCCCGAGCGCGTACGCTCGTCGCGGGAGGTCTCCATGTCCGTGGTGTTCAACCGCTCCCCGGACCCGACGATCGGCGTCGAGCTGGAACTGCAGATCGTCGACCGCGAGACCCTCGACCACCTTCCCGTCGCATCCGTGATCCTGGACACGCTGGGCCACCCCCCGACGGTCAAGCACGAGCTCTTCGAGTGCACGATCGAGATCACCACCGGGATCTGCCGAACGGTTGCCGAAGCCCGCGACGACCTCGAGCGCGAGCTCGCCCGGGTCACCGAGATCTGCGACGACCGCGGATGGCTGGTGCTCGCGGCGGGGAGCCATCCCTTCGCACGCTGGCAGGACCGGGTCGTGTCACCGAACCCCCGCTACCGGGAGCTGATCGAACGGGTGCAGCTCCCGCTGCGGAAGCTCCTCATCTTCGGGACGCACGTGCACATCGGCGTGGACCATCCCGAGAAGGCCATCGCCATCCAGAACGCGATGCGGGTGTTCCTTCCCCACTTCCTGTCCCTGTCGGCGTCGAGTCCCTACTGGATGGGCGAGGACAGCGGCATGGCCTCGTCGCGGTCGATGATCTTCGACGTCATGCCGACGGCGGGCATCCCGATCGAGCTGCGGAACTGGGGCGAATTCGTTCGCTACATCTCCGCGCTTCGGTCCTCGCGGGCGATCGAGTCGATTCGGGAGGTGTGGACCGACATCCGGCCGCACCCCGACCTCGGGACGGTGGAGCTCCGCATCTGTGACGCGATGCCGACGCTCTCCGAGGTGTCGGCCATCGCGGCGCTCACCCAGTCGCTGAACGCCTGGTTGGCCCGCCGGTACGACGAGGGGGCCCCGCTCCCCCGCCTGTCGCCCTGGATCATCCGTGAGAACAAGTGGCGCGCCGCTCGATACGGGCTCGAAGCCGATCTGGTCATCGACGACGACGGCGGCCTCGAGCCGCTCCTGGCGGGTGTGCGCGATCTGCTGCGCGACCTCCGTCCGATCGCAACCGACCTGGGGTGCGCCGAGGAGCTGGCGAGCATCGGGGCGATCGTGGAGCGCGGCCCCTCGTACCGGCGCCAGCGCGAGGTCTTCGATCGCCGCAAGGGCCTCGACGACGTGGTGCGGTCGCTCGTCGACGAGCTCCGCACGGACGTCCTCACCCCGGCGATCTCCTGACCCGATCGGGCCGCTGGGCGAGCACGACGACCGCCACGCCGGCGATCACGAGCGGAAGCCCGACCAGCGCCCACACGCCGACGACCTCGGATCCCAGGGTCAGGCCGAGCACGACGGCGACGACGGGATTGACGTAGGCATACGACGTCGCCAGGGCCGGCCGAACGGTTGCGAGGAGGTACATGTAGGCGGAGTACGCCACGATCGATCCGAAGAGGGCGAGGTAGACGACCGCCAGGACCCCCGACATCTCCACCTCGCCGGCGGGGAAGGGCTCGCCACGGATCAGCGCCGCAGGGACGAACACGGCGCCCGCGACGAGCATCTGGACCGACACGCCCAGCGCACCCCGGGCGATGTCGAGCCGTTGCGA
>DATHYU010000126.1:0-2556 GCA_035458965.1 Acidimicrobiia bacterium
GAGGGCGCCGGTGCTCGCCGCCCGCCACTCGCCGTCGACCTGCTCGAAGTAGGCCCGCATGCGGATCCACTGGAGCGTGTTCTTGCCGTCGAGCACCGTGCATCCTTCGTCGAGGAAGACCCGGCCGTCCGCACGGAGGCCGACGGGGTGTTCGACGCAGAACCTCGCTCCGCCGACGCGGTCGATGATGTCGACGAAGTCGTCGAACTGGAGCTCGGCGAAGTGGTCGATGTCGATGGTCATCAGGCGCTCGATGGCGATGGCGACCACCTCTGGCCCGGTCACCCGCGTGTCGCACGGCTGCAGGACGTACCGGAGGGCGGTCGTCAGGCCCGTGCAGGGGTCCGTGACCGCGAGATCTCGGGGCAGGGACACGAGACCGTGGCGTCCGGAGTCGAGCGGCCGGAACGCGAGCAGGATTGCGTCGGCGTCGGGTGTTTGGGCTCCTTGCTGGAGGTCGCTTCCGATGACGAGGAACACGTCGAACCCGTCGTCGATGCGGGTCCGGGTCTCGGGGTTCGCGGTCGGCGGAGCGGGAACGGTGGTCGCCGGGGCTCCGGGTGACGGGGCGATGGTGCTCGTCGTCGACGGGAGACGCTCTTCGACGCTGCCCAGGTCGAATTCGACGCGCTCGACGCTACGCCAGGCTCCCCACACCCGGATGCCCGACGACGCCGCGAAGAAGCCGACGAGGACGACGACGGCGACGAGCGAGCGGATCCCGGCGGTCTTCAGATTCACGCCATGAGTATGGACTCGATGCGCGCGTACCGACGACCCGGGGCGCGAGTCGGCGCATGTCTCTGGGGTGTTCGGCCATCCACAGCGCCCCTCCTCCCAGGATGCAGCGTCATCGTGCGGGCACGGCCCGCCCCCATCCGGATACGCTCATCGGCCGACATGCCAATGCGCCCGCGCCATCTCCGGCTTCTCGGCCGTTCGATCCGGCACACCCGGCCGGCCCAGCTCTGGTTCCGCCTCGTCAGGGTGATCCGATCGCGCCTGCCCTTTCCGGTGCGACACCGTGATCCGGAGGTCGAGGCAACGGGGGCCTTCACGCTTCCCCTCGTCACACGGCCCGAGTGGGTCGATGCCGACGTCGTTTCCGTGGCCGGGCAGCACGTGCGGGTGGCCGATCCGCTTCCGTGGAGCGGCGACGGCCTCGACGCCGGAACCGGTCTGGCGCATCTGACGCTTCACTACATGACCTATCTCCACGATGTCGATCTCTACACCTTCCATCGGATCGTCGACGACTGGATCGAGCGTCATCCGGGGACCGATGCCGACCGGGGAGGGTTCGCCTGGAACCCCTACGCCATCGCCATCCGGGCGATGGTGTGGATGCACGAACTGACGCGCCGGGCCGGCGAGCTCACGGAGGGGTTCCGACCGCGTGCCGACCGATCGCTGGCGCGACAACTGGCCTTCCTGGCCCGGCGTCTCGAACGGGATGTGGGGGGCAACCATCTCATCAAAGATCTCGCCGCGCTCATGGCCGGTTCGTGCTACTTCGAGGGCCCGGCGGCCGACACGTGGGCGACGATCGCCGAGTCCCGGCTGTTGCGGCAACTCGACGAGCAGGTCTTGGCGGACGGCATGCACTTCGAACGATCCTTCTCGTATCACGCGGCGGTGGTGTCCGATCTCCTCGTGTGCCACCGGGCGACCGAATCTCCGGTGCTGCGGCGGCGCCTCGAGGATGTGCTGGCGTCGATGGCGCAGGTCCTCGCCGATGGCACCCATCCGGACGGCGCGGCCGCCCTCTTCAACGATGCCGGGCTCCGTGCCGGACCGGACCCTGAGCAGCTCCTCACCGCGGTCGCGGACGCGCTCGGCAGCGACCCCCCATCGCCCCGTGGACGTTTCGATCTGCCGGTCGCCGGGTACTTCGGGTGGCGCCGCAGTGACGATCTCGTCATCGTGGACTGCGGACCGATCGGGCCCGATCACCTGCCGGCGCACGCCCACGGCGATGTCCTCTCCTTCGAGTGGACCGTGGACGGCCGGCGGCTGATCGTCGATGCGGGTGTCTCCCAGTACGGCTACGGCGAGGACCGCCGCTACTCGCGAGCGACGTCGTCGCACAACACCGTCACCGTGGACAGGGCGGACCAGGCCGAGTTCTGGAGCGCGTTCCGCGTCGGTCGACGGCCGAACGTGACGCTGGAGTCGCTCGAGGACCGGGGTGATGACGGGTTCCGACTCGTCGGCTCGCACGACGGGTTCTCGTCCCAGCGGGGCCGCCCCCGTCATCGTCGTCGGTTCGATGTCTCGGCCGACGGAATCCTCGTCGACGACGAGGTGAGCGGCGGGGCCGGGCAGCCGGTGGAGGCTCGCCTTCTCCTCCATCCAGAGGTGCAGTTCACCCCTGACCGCGTGGGCGGCTTCCTGAGGGTCGGATCCACCGAAGTCCGCCTCGAGGCCGACGGACCCGTGAGCGTCGTCGAGGCGTGGTGGTGCCCCGACTTCGGGGTCAAGCTGCCGACGAGCCAGATCGTGATCGCGTACGGAGGCGCCCCGTCGCGCGGCGGCTTCCGACTGATCAGGCGGTCG
>DATHYU010000127.1:0-9810 GCA_035458965.1 Acidimicrobiia bacterium
GGACCCCTCGGCGCGGAGATCTGGATAGGCCTTCCCGAGGAGCACAACGCTCGGGTGGCCCTGCTCCAGGACGCGCCCCCCGTCGAGGATCCGCTGATCGCCGCGTTCCTTTCGACCTTCACGCCCGAGACGTTCACGGGCCGGGCCCACTTCGCCGGCGAGGACGGGATCACCGAGATCGCCCACCTCTTCAACGAGCCGGCGGCCTGGCGCGGCGAGTTCCCCTCGGGCGGCGGCATCGCATCGGCACGCGGGCTGGCCCGGATGTACGACGCCGTGGCCCGGGGCGGGGCAGGCGTCGTGTCGGAGGAATCCATCGCCGCGCACACGGCGGAACAGATCCGGGGCCCCGACCTCGTGCTCCTCTTCGAGACGCGGTTCGGGCTGGGATTCATGCGGCCCACGCCGTTCGTGAACCTCGGGCCCTCCGATGCAGCCTTCGGGCACGGCGGCCTCGGCGGGTCCGTCGCCTTCGCCGACCCCGACCGCCACATCGCCTTCGCGTACGTCCCCAACCAACTCCAGTACCCCGCAATGGGCGAGACGACCCGGGCCGGGGCCCTGGTCGCTGCGGTGTACGGGTCACTCGACGCATGAGCACCCGGGACGCCGCCGCCGCCCGGGACGCCGCCGATCCCCTCGCGCCGTTCCGGGACCGGTTCGTCCTCGATCCCGCCGGCCCGGTGTACATGGACGGCAACTCGCTGGGCCGACTGCCCCGCTCGACCGTCGAGACGGTCGCCCGGGTCGTCACCGAGGAGTGGGGTGGCGAGCTCGTCGCCGCGTGGGAGCACTGGATCGATCTCCAGCAACGTGTCGGGGCGGTCGTCGCCGGCCTGATCGGCGCGCCGCCCGGTTCGGTCACGATCGCCGACTCGACCACCGTGAACCTCTACAAGCTCGCAACCGCCGCCGCGTCCGCCTTCCCGAACCGCCGGGTCATCCTCACCGACTCGGACAACTTCCCGACCGATCGGTACGCCCTCGAGGGCGTCGCGCGGGCGCTCGGCAAGGAACTCCGCGTGCTCGACGTCGATCCCGTCGACGGCATCACAGCCGCCCGGCTGGCCGAGGCCGTCGACGACGACGTCGCCCTCGTCTCGTTCTCCCTCGTCGCCTACCGCTCCGGTGCGCTCGCCGACATGGCCGCGATCAACGATGTGGCGCGCTCGGCCGGCGCCATGACGCTGTGGGACCTGTCCCACGCGGTCGGCTCGGTGCCCATCGACCTGACGGGGACGGGCGCGGACCTCGCGGTCGGCTGCACCTACAAGTACCTCAACGGCGGTCCCGGAGCGCCGGCGTTCCTGTACGTGCGGTCGGCGCTGCAGGGAGCGTTGCACCAGCCGATCTGGGGATGGTTCGCCCATGAGGACCAGTTCGCCTTCGATGCGGAGTTCCGGCCGGCCCGCGGCATCGAGCGCTATCTCGTGGGCACCCCGCCGATCCTGTCGACCGCCGCCGCCCTGCCCGGCATCGCCATGGTGGCCGAGGCGGGCATCGAGGCGATCCGCCGCAAGAGCATCGCGGCGACCGAGTACCTCGTGGATCGCTACGACGACGTGCTGGCACCACTCGGCGTCGACCTCGGGTCTCCCCGCGATCCGCAGCGGCGCGGCTCTCACATCGCCCTCGAGCATCCCGAGGGCCTCGGCATCAGCCGGTGGCTGCGCACGGCGGGAGGGGTCGTGGTCGACTTCCGCTCCCCGTCCACGATCCGGGTCGCGGTGGCGCCGCTCTACACGACCTACACGGACATCTGGGATGCGGTGGAGGCGATCCGGTCCGCGGTGAACGGTCGACGCTGGGAATCAGCTCCGGACGACACCGTCGTCACGTAACCGAGGACTCCCAGCCGGTGAGGGACACGAGGTGTCCCTCGGGATCCCGGAAGTGGGCTGCCAGCAGCCGGCGCCCATCCTGCTCCATCACCGGCCGCAGTTCGGCCTCGAAGGGCACACCGGCGTCCTTCCAGGCGGCGAATCGCTCCTCGACGTCGTCGGCATCGAGGACGAGCTCGGTCGCACTCATTCGAGCGGCGGCATCGCCGCCATCGACACGGTTCAGGGCGATGCGAACACCGCCGGCGTCGAAGAAGGCGAACGCGGGTCCGACGCCGCTCACCGGCAGGCCGAGGGTGTCGCGGTAGAACTCGACAGCGCCGCCGAGGTCGGCGACGCGCAGGATGACGTGGGCGAGGCGCACCATGGGCCCGATCGTAGACCAGCGCCTCTACCCTCCCCCGTCAGCGGCGACGGACGGGGTGATGGGCGAACCGATGATCAGCCTGCGGGGCGTCCGCAAGGACTTCCCCGGCGCCGACCGGCCGGCCGTCAGCGATCTCTCCTTCGACGTGGCCGAGGGCGAAGTCGTCGTGCTCATAGGACCGTCGGGGTGCGGCAAGACCACGACCCTCAAGATGATCAACCGCCTGATCGAGCCCACCCGCGGATCGATCGTCGTCGCAGGACGCGACATCGCCTCGGTGGAGGCCCACGAGCTGCGTCGCAGCATCGGGTACGTCATCCAGCAGGTCGGCCTCTTCCCGCATCGCACCATCGCCGACAACATCGCCACCGTTCCCCGGCTGATGGGCTGGGACCGGGACCGGATCGATGCGCGTGTCGACGAGCTCATCGACCTCGTGGACCTCGAGCCGGGGATGCGCGACCGGTTCCCCGCCGAGCTGTCGGGTGGCCAGCGCCAACGCGTCGGCGTCGCCCGGGCGCTCGCCGCCGACCCCCCGGTGCTCCTCATGGACGAGCCGTTCGGCGCCGTCGACCCCATCGTCCGGTCCAGGCTCCAGGACGAGCTGGTCGAGCTGCAGCGGCGGGTGCGCAAGACGATCGTGCTCGTCACCCACGACATCGACGAGGCCGTCAAGCTCGGGGACAAGGTCGGGATCCTGAACGTCGGCGGGATCCTCGAGCAGTACGACTCGCCCTCCGAGATCCTCCGGAGCCCGGCCAACCCCTTCGTCGAAGACTTCCTCGGCAGGGACCGCGGCATCAAGCGCCTGTCGCTCATCCCGGTCCGGGACGTCGACATCGACCGCGGCCCGGTGGTGGCCACGGGATCCTCGGCCGACGACGCCCGGGCGGTGATGGCCCGCCACGGGGTGGACTGGGTCGGGGTGGTCGACGGCGAGCGCATCCTCGGGTGGGTCTGGGCCGACGATCTCGAGGACCCGGTCACGGGTGCGGGAGCCGTGCCGTTCGCTGCCCGCATCGACCTCGGCGAGTCGCTGCGGGAGGCGCTCGACGCGGTGATCTCCTCGCACACCGCCTACACGCTCGTCTGCGACGGCGATCGATTCGTCGGCATGCTCACGGCCGAGACGATCAGCCGGGAGATCACCGAGTGACCCTGGCACAGACGCGTGACGAGTTCTTCCGCTGGGACTGGGTGGTCGACAACGCCGGTGCCATCTGGGATCGCGTCGTCGAGCACGTCTACCTGACGTCGATCGCCCTCGCCGTCGGACTGATCGTGTCCCTCGCCCTCTCGGTCGTCGCCCTCCGGTACCGCCGGACCTACGCCCCGATCACGTGGGCCACGGGGCTGCTCTACACCATCCCGTCACTGGCCCTCTTCGCCTTCTTCGTCCCGATCACCGGGTTCACGACCCTGACCGCCGAGATCGGGTTGGTGTCCTACACCCTGCTCATCCTGATCCGCAACATCGTCGCCGGCATCGACGGCGTCGACCCCTTCATCAAGGAGGCCGCCCTCGGGATGGGCTACACGCGGCGGCGGCTGTTCCTCGAGATCGAGGTGCCGCTCGCGCTCCCCGTCATCGTCGCCGGCCTGCGCATCGCGGCGGTGACCACGATCGGGCTCGTCACCGTCACGGCGCTCGTCGGCCAGGGAGGCCTGGGCTTCTTCATCCTCAGGGGCCTCAACCGCTTCTTCGACACCGAGATCATCGTGGGGACCGTGCTGTCCGTCGCGCTCGCCGTCGCCGTCGACCTCACCCTCCTCCTGATCGAACGATCGCTCACCCCGTGGGCCCGACGAAGGGCCACGGTGTGATCGAGACCCTCGGCGAGGTCTTCGACTGGTTCACGACGTGGGACACGTGGACGAACTCGATCGACCCGAGGACGGGGGTCCCGGAGATCGGGATCCTCACCCGTACCTGGGAACACGTCCTCGTGTCGGCCGTGGCACTCGGCCTGGCGATGCTCGTCGCCCTGCCCCTCGGCGCGTGGCTCGGGCACACCGGACGCGGTGGCCTGCTCGCGGTGTCCGTGGTGAACATCGGTCGCGCCATCCCGTCGTTCGGGCTCATCGCGATCGCCCTGCCGATCACGATCCGGCTCGCGCGGAACGTCTCGTGGATCGACAGCGGACTGGGGTTCCTCCCCACCGCCGTCGCCCTCTGGGCGCTTGCGCTCCCACCGATCTTCACGAACACGTACACCGGCATCAGATCGGTCGATCCCGAGATCGTCGAGTCGGCGCGCGGCATGGGCGTCACCGGGCCCCGGGTCCTGTGGGGCGTGGAGATGCCCCTTGCCTCGCCGGTCATCATCGCCGGGCTGCGCACGTCGGCCGTGCAGGTCGTCGCGACGGCGCCGCTGGGCGCCCTGGTCGCCTACGGCGGGCTCGGGCGGTTCATCGTCGACGGCCTCGCCGTTCGAGACGACGTCCAGATCATCGGCGGCGCGATCCTCGTCGCGCTGCTCTCGATCGCCACCGAGGTGGCCTTCGGCGCGCTGGAACGAGTCGTCGTCCCCAGGCCCCTCCAGCGCCGCAGACGCACGCGTCCGGCGCCGGCGGCGACCTGACCGATTCCCCCGATTTGCCAGGAATGGCCCGCCGCCTAGCGTCGTTGCTACCGGCGCGGTCCGAGCGGGAGGCCGTGCCACGACCACCAGGAGGAGAACCCATGCGGAAGCCCTTCCGCAGCCGGATCGCCGGGGCGGCCCTCATCGCGTTCACGCTCGTCGCGGCCGCGTGCGGGTCGGGTGACGATCCGACGATCACGGTCGGCTCCACCAACTTCGGTGAGCAGCTGATCGTCGGCGAGATCTACGCCAGCGCCCTCGAGGCCGAGGGATTCGACGTCGACCGCAAGTTCAACCTCGGCAATCGTGAGGTGGTGAACCCGGCGCTCAAGTCCGGCGAGATCGACCTGCTCGTCGAGTACACCGGCACCCTCCTGACCTTCGAGGGCGGCACGTCGTCGACGGACTCGGCGCAGACCTGGACCGACCTGAACGACGTGCTCCGCGGCGTCGGGCTGGTCGCCTACGACTACGCGCCGGCGCAGGACAAGAACGGGTTCGTCGTCACCGCGGCCACCGCTCAGCGCCTCGGCGTGTCGAAGGTCTCGGACCTCGCGGCGTACAACGGAGAGCTCGTGCTCGGCGGACCCGCGGAGTGCCCGAGTCGGGAGTTCTGTCTCATCGGGCTCCAGGAGGTCTACGGGTTGCAGTTCTCCGAGTTCAAGGCGCTCGACGTCGGCGGGCCGCTCACGGTCGCCGCACTCGAGGGCGAGGAGATCGACGTGGGCCTGCTGTTCACCTCCGACGGCACGATCGTCGCGAAGGGATTCGTCCTGCTCGAGGACGACCGCAACCTCCAGCCGGCCGAGAACATCGTGCCCGTCGTCAACAAGAAGACCGCCGACGCCTACGGCGACCGTCTCGCCGACGTCCTCAACGGTGTCTCGGCCAGGTTGAACACGGTCGAGATCCAGGAGCTCAACCGCCGCTACGGCGAGGACGCCAGCGATCCGACGGCCCTCGCAAAGGAGTGGCTGAGCATCAACGGCTTCTAGGACGACCGACCCGCAGAGCGCCGGTGGTCGTGTCCGCTCGCCCCGCCGGAGAACCGACCGTCGGTGGCGATCGACGGGGGCGAGCGGCCCGATCACCGATAGGGTGAGGGCATGGCAGTGATCACCGTCGAAGCACGGGCCGACGACGAGTACGAGGTCCTCGTGACGGACGCCGGGCCCGCGACGACCCACGCCGTGACGCTGTCTCCCGGGGCCATCGACCGGCTGGCTCCGGGCGTCGCCGCCGAGGCGCTGATCGAGGCATCCTTCCGCTTCCTCCTCGACCGGGAGCCCAAGGAGTCGATCCTCGGGCGCTTCGACCTCGAGGTCATCGGGCGCTACTTCCCGGACTACGCCGGCCGGATCGGCGACTACCTGTGAAGCCTGCCGACGTCTTCGCTGACGAGGGACTGCAGCCGACCGAGTGGTCGAACGGTCCCGGCCATCGCTATGGCGAGCACACCCATCCGTACCACAAGGTCCTCGTGTGTGTGCGCGGCTCGATCACCTTCCACACGCCCGACGGCGACCTCCCGCTGGCCGCAGGCGATCGGCTCGACCTGCCGGCGGGGACCCGCCACGCCGCCACGGTCGGAGAGACGGGCGTGACCTGCCGGGAGGCGGCGCGTCCGTGGTGAGCCGTATCATCGCCACCGATGGACCCCTCCTGCGTCCGGGCCGCCTCCGCCGGCGGCGGCGACCGCCGCTCGAGGAGCACCCGCCCATGAAACGGTCGGTTCTCGCCGCCGTCGTCCTGACGGCGATGACGGCCGCCCCGGCCATCGCCCAGGATTCGGGCCCGACCTGCCCGCCCGTCGACGGCATCACCTGCGACGGCTGGGTCACGGATCTCGGCGGCGTGGTCACCGACGACGCCATCCTCGAGGGTGCCGTCCAACGGATCGTCGACGCCCACGGCCACGAGATCGCCGTCGTCGTGGTCCCGACGAGTGGATCCCGCACCCCCCTCGGGCTCGCCGAGGACATCGGCAACACCTGGGAGGTCGGCGATGCGGACCGTGACGACGGGATCGTCGTCCTCGTCGCCCTCGAAGAACGCCGGACCGAGATCGTGACCGGGAGCGGGCTGACGCTGTCGGGCCTGTCGACCGTGGCGGCCGCCGGGAACACCGGGTTCGCGGCCGGGGACTTCGACGGCGGCCTCCAGGCGATCCTCGGCGGCCTCGATGTCCGGCTCGGGTTGACCGACGGCGGAGGAGACACCGGATCGGGCGGCCGGTTGGCCTACCAGCAGGTGGTCTACGGCACCACCGGCGCCGGTGGGCCGGAGACCTGGACCTTCGTCGGATCCGAGGGCGATGACATCGCGATCCGCATCGACGGCGTGGATTCGTTCGATTCCTACCTCCGCCTCATCGGTCCCGACGGGAACCTCGTCGCCGAGGACGACGACGGCGGCGGCGGCCTGGACTCGCTCATCGAGGCAACGCTCCCGCGGAGCGGGACGTACACGATCGAGATCTCCGGCTATGCCGGGTCGGCAGGCACCTACCAGTTGACCCTGACCGAGGGAGGCTCGGCGCGGCCGAGTGACGAGTCGTGGGGGTTCGGGACCCTCGTCTTCGCTGCGATCGCCATCGGAGGCGGAGCCACCCTGGTCGGCAATGCCCGCAGGGCCTCCCGTCTCAGGAAGCGCCGCGCCCGGGCCGACCGGGTCGACGGCGTCCTGGACGGGTTGGATCCCTCTGGCGGGGAGCTCCCGCTCATCGAGGACTTCGCGATCGCTCCGGCACCCGTCGACCTCGACGTCTCCACGGCGGCCGCCGTCGCCGCCCTGCGCGAGGTGGTGGATCGCCATCGCGGGAGCGACGAGGCCGGCCTCCGGGCGCTGTGGTACGCCGGGATCGTGGTGGTCGTCGACACCGACCGGCTGACGGCCGAGACCGCCGAGCCCTTGGAGCTCATCGCATCGGGCGAGCGGACCATGCTCGAGGACGCCGTGCAGCAGCAGGCACGAGACGCCCTCGAGGTCGACCTCGGCGACGACGCGGCGTTCGACGTGGCCATGGGCGAGCTGTCCCGGCTCGCCACGGCGCTGCGTCCCCATCGGGTGGCGGCCGCTCGACGCCGAACCGCCGCCACGATCCTGGACGCCCTCACCCCGACGTCGATCGGAAGGGTCGATCTCACCGACCTCGGGTCCCGGTTCCTGCGGGCCGCCGGAGCCCTCGACGGGCGGGCGTCGCTGGGGGGCTCCATCGACGAGCTCGAGGCCGCCTACGACACCGCCCGCGCGAAGACGGACCGGCTCAGCCGGTTCTACGAGGACCTCCCCGAGTCGACCGCCCGTCCGGCCGTGGCCGCCGCGCTCGCCGACCTCGACGAGGACGCCGACGCCGCGCTCGCCGCCTACGAGGCCCTGCGCAAGAAGCTCGACTCCGCCGGCCCGGCGTTGAAGGCCGACGGTCTCGAGGTGGCCGCCATCGCCGCGCTCCTGCTCATGAACCGCGACGCCGACAACGTCGGAGCGTTCCTCGACACGTACGACGCCCGCCGCGGGGCGGGCGACGAGCCCGCACAGGCGGTCGAGTACGCCCTCGCCGGCCTGCGCGACCCCGACGAGCTCGCCCGGGTCCGCCGGACCTCGGACACGCTCGGGCTCCCGATCTCGATCACGGCGGCCCTGCTGCGGCGCCGCGACGACGGCCCGGCCGTCTTCCAGACAATCCACGACGAGCTCGGGGGGGCCCTCGAGGGCGACACGCGGCGCACGGTCGCCGGGGTGCTCGCCCTGTCCCTCGAGCCGTCCCAGGCCGTCCGACGGTGGAGAGAGGCCCGGGAGGCTCTCGGCGACCTCGGGCTCGAGGGCACCTACGCGGACGTCGCCGCCGCCTTCGGGGCATCGGACGGCCGCGGCCCCCGGGCCTTCGCGCTCGCCTACGCCGCCCAGCGTCAGGCGCTCGCCCGGTCGAAGATCGACGACGCCGACCGGTTCGCGCCGGAGCTCGCCCACCAGGGGACCTCCCGGCAGACGGACTCGTGGACCGGACAGCCGATCCCCCGCGACTACGGGTCGTTCGATCCCTTCACGTTCTTCTACTACCACTGGATCATCACCCGTGGCGCGTCCGGGTCCTACGGATGGGAACCGATCTATCGCGACTCGTCCTGGAGCGGGGATCGCGGCTCGTGGTGGGGCGGAGGCGGCGGCTTCGGAGGCAAGGGGTCGTCGTGGGGCGGCTCGTCGTGGGGCAGCGGCGGCTTCAGCGGCGGATCCTTCGGCGGCTTCGGCGGCGGAGGGGGCTTCGGCGGGGGATCCTCGGGAGGCAGCGGGTGGTGATCGACCCGATCACGAGCCCGGCCAACACCCGCATCAAGGCACTCGTGCGCCTCCGGGGCCGCCGCGAGCGGGATCGCACCGGCCGGGTCCTCATCGAAGGGTTCCGCGAGCTCCGGCGGGCTCTGGACGCCGGGTTGCCCATCGCCGAGCTCTACGTGTGCCCCGACCTCTACCTCGGGACCGGGGAGGACGCGGTCGTGCACGGAGCGGCGGCATCGGGAGCCGTGATCGTGCCCGTCGCACCCGAGGCGTTTCGCAAGGCCTCCTATCGCGACCGGCCCGAGGGCCTGCTCGCCGTCGCCGAGCAGTTCCCCGTCGGCCTCGAGCTCCTCGAGGTGCCCGAAGGCGCGCTCGTGCTGGTGGCAGAGTCGATCGAGAAGCCGGGGAACCTCGGAACGATGCTCCGCACCGCAGACGCCGCCGGCGTCCACGCCGTCCTCGTGTGCGACCCGACGACCGACCCCTTCAACCCGAACGTCGTCCGGGCGTCGCTCGGGACGCTCTTCACGGTGCCGATCGCGATCGCGTCGACGAGCGAGACGATCTCGTGGCTCCGCTCCCACGGCATCCGGTCGCACGCCACGACGCCCGACGCGACGACGCCCCTCTGGGAGGCCGATCTCGCCGCACCGTGCGCCGTCGTGGTCGGCTCCGAGCAGTACGGCCTGTCGGAGGCCTGGCTCGGGGCCGCAGACGAGCGCATCCTCATCCCGATGCCCGGTGC